>NZ_JBVHUE010000002.1:381099-478652 GCF_055565515.1 Streptomyces sp. NPDC028419
GGAGTGGGGAGAGGAGAGCGCCCCCCCCCCCCCCCCCCCCGCCCCCCCCCCCCCCCCCCCCCCCCCCCCCCCCCCCCCCCCCCCCCCCCCCCCCCCCCCGACCCGGGCGCGCGCCGCGTCCAGGCGGCCCCGCAGCTCCAGCCAGGCCCGCAGCTCGGGCACCCGCTCGGGCAGTCCGCCGAGTCGTTCGAGGAGCGCGGTCCGCGGTGCGCGCCCGTTGTGCAGCGCCCGGCGCAGCGGCAGCACCACGTCCCGGTGGAACGCCCCGGGGTGGCCGTCGCGGCTGAGGTAGAGGGCGTCCGTGAGCCGGGGGAGGAGTTCCGCGAGCACGCCTTCGAGCTCCGCCAGCGCCCGCGTCCCGGCGCGGAAGGCGGCGGCGTCCGGGGACTGCGCGGGGTGGTGCAGTACGGTCGCGCGTACCTGGAGGTAGGGGGCGGTGCGCGGGAAGGGCGCGGAGGGCGGCATGGGGTCCGGATTCCCTTTCGGCTCGGCGGGTGGGTCCGACCCGGCCCCGCGGTGCGCGCGGAGCCGGGTCGGACGCCGGCGGAACGGCCTCAGGCGACGCTGGGGAGCACCTGCGGTTGCTGGACGCACGCGCAGGAGGAGGCTCCGGGGAACCCGCAGCCGGAGGTGGACGTGTTGGCCGAGAAGGCCGAGACGCCCGCCGTGTCGCGCATCGTGGTGACGGTGATACCGCCGAGGTCCAGGTCGGTGGCCTCGAAGGTGGTGGCCGCGTTGATGTCTGCCATGAGAACTCCCAGGGTGGTGGGGTTGGCTGGTAACCGCCTGTCCCGTGGTGGGGGACGGACGAGCGCAACCGTAGCTCCGGGGGCGTTCGGCGCGCAGCGGGCGATTTCCGCTCTTCCGGCGTAACTCCAGCCGAAACCAACGAGGTTGGCCGACACGCCGACGGGTTCCGGCCGCGCGGCCGCCGGCTCCAGCGGCGCTGCACGCGGCCTCTGCCTCCGGCCCCCGGGGCGACCGGTTTTCGCCGGCCCGATGGTGGCCAGTACAGTACGTGGATGGTGAACCTACGGCAGCAGATCCGCGTCGAGCTCGGTGTCAAGGCGGCCGTCGTGCCGAAAGTCGAAATCCGGCAGCGGGTCGACTTCCTCAAGGACTATCTGAGGTCGACCCCGGCCAAGGGCTTCGTCCTCGGGATCAGCGGCGGCCAGGACAGTACGCTCACCGGTCGGCTCTGCCAGCTGGCGGCCGAGGAGCTGCGTGCGGAGGGGCACGAGGCCACCTTCGTCGCGGTGCGGCTGCCCTACGGCGTCCAGGCGGACGAGCACGACGCGCAGATCGCGCTCGGATTCATCCGGCCCGACCGGTCGATCGCCGTGAACGTCAAACCGAGCGCGGACGCCGTCGCCGTCGAGGCGGCCACCGGCCTGCGCGAGCTGCTGGGCGAGGAGACCGCGCTGCGGGACTTCGTGCGCGGCAACATCAAGGCCCGCGAGCGCATGGTGATCCAGTACTCGATCGCCGGACAGCTGGGCATGCTCGTGGTGGGCACCGACCACGCGGCCGAGGCGGTCACCGGCTTCTTCACCAAGTTCGGCGACGGCGGTGTCGACGTCACCCCGCTGACCGGACTGACCAAGCGTCAGGGAGCGGCCCTGCTCCAGGAGTTGGGCGCACCGCCCAGCACCTGGGAGAAGGTGCCGACCGCCGACCTGGAGGACGACCGGCCCGCGCTGCCCGACGAGGTGGCGCTCGGCCTCACGTACGCACAGATCGACGACTACCTGGAGGGCGAGGACGTCGCGCCGGAGGTGGCGGCCAAGCTGGAGTCGATCTTCCTCGCGACCCGGCACAAGCGGACCGTCCCGGTCACCCCGCTCGACGACTGGTGGCGCGCCTGAGCGCACCTAGGACGTGTTTCGAACGTAGCGCCGGGCGCCCGAACGCCAGGAGGGACATTCGCAACAGGCCCTAAACTTGTTCTTTTTCTTCCGACTTCGAACGGTGTATCGAACTGGGTGGCTCACCTGGGGATTCTCCGGACGTGGGGGCGGCCTTCGTCTGATCATGTGCTCCGACCAAGGTGCACGTGACCACGACGAAGGCCGTGAGGTGAGTCTTGCTGCCTGATGCTGTCCGGAGGGAAGCGTTCGCAGAAGCGTCACGCTTCCGAGGCGAGTTCTGCGAGTGTCTGACCACCCGGCGCGATGAACTGTTCGAGTTGGTGGACGCGGTGCTGTGTGCGGACGGTGCGGTGAAGTCCCCGGTGGACTTGACGCTGCCGCCCGAGCATCGTCGTGGGCACGGAGCGATGTACGGAGGCTCGAACCACGGCCGGATCGACGTCGGTCGGCTGAGGGCGGTGCTGGCCGGGCTAGCGCTGCCGCGTTTCGACGGCGGGCGCCTGGTGCTGGCGGTCGATGTGTCGCCGCGTTCGGACGCGCCGTGCTCGGCTGAGCGGCTGCAACTACGGCAAGGTCGAAACTCAGGCATGGGACCGGGTCCATCCCCGACTCACCCACCGCTCCGCCTGGCTCGACCACGACGGCGAACTACCCTTGATGGAGGGCACGTTGATCAGACTGAAGGTCGAGCACCTGTCGAAAGAACGGGACGCGCCGCCAGTGTGGTTGTGGTCCTCGAAGACCGGTGCCGCCCCCGACGATGTGGACCGTTGTTGGCAGGCGTTTCTCCGTCGTTTCGATCTGGAGCACACCTTCCGTTCGCGAAACAGACCCTCGGATGGACCACCCCGAAACTCCGCACGCCCGAGGCTGCGGACCGCTGGACCTGGATCCTGATCGTCGCCCACACCCAGCTCCGACTTGCCCGGCCCCTCGCCGCAGACCTCCGCCGCCCCTGGGAGAAGCCCACCACCTCAGACCCGCTCACCCCCGCCCGGGTCCGCCGAGGGTTCAGGAACATCCGCGCCCACCTCGCCTGCCCGACCCACGTTCCCAAACCGACAGGCGCCGGCCCCGGACGGCCACCCGGCACCAAGAACAAACACCGGGCACCCCGCTACGACGTCGGCAAGACCGTCAAACGCCCCGAGACCCTCAAGGCCATCGGTAAGCCCGGAAGATCTTGGTAGGCAAAGAACAAGCTCAGGTACCAAGGAGCTCGATGATTTCGCTCACCCGGCGGGCGGGGAGGGGGGTCCACCGGGGCGTTGGCGCCAGCCGGGAGACCACTGCGCTGAGCCACTCTGGGTCTCCGAGGCGGTGCAGCGCCTTCGCCTCGGATATCTTCGCGACCAGGTCGATCACCAGAGCCATGTGCATGGACGTGTAAGTGCGGTCGTGGTGGGTGTAGTTCACCGACCAGGGCTTATACCGATCACGAATGCCGGACAGGGAGCAGCCATCGCGGCCACCGTCCATGTAGCCGCCTGCCGCGACGATGACACCCCCGGTGCGGGTGGCCATCCATGGCTTCATGGTGGCCCTCAGCCGAACGGTGTGGAGGCTGCTCCACGGGACGACGTCCCGGGGTTCCACCTCTCCCCGCATGTGATGCTCGATGCCTTCGGTGGCGAGCACCAGGCACGACCCATCGTTCCGCTTTGGGTCCCCGATGATCCATCGGTTCCCGACCAGTTCCAGCGGCCCCAGGTGCTGCATCATGCTCCCCTGTTGATCATGTGTTCCCCTGCCCGAATTTACCCCCATCAGGCCCGTGCAGGAGTCGTGCCGTCGGGGGCTCCGTCACATCGACCAGGGTCGTTCCCGGTTCCACTGTGACGGAGGACCTTCGGCAAGTTAAAACTCAAGCTAGGGCGTGGCGGGCTTCGGGAGCGGTGTGCCGGGGCAGCGGGTGTCCTCGGCCGGCAGGGTGCCGTCCAACAGGTACGCCTCGACGTGCGCGTCGACGCAGGCGTTGCCGTTCTGGTACTGGCCGTGGTCACCCCCGTCGACCGTCACCAGCCGGGAGCCGGCCAGCCCGCGATGGGCGCGGACGGCCGCCTCGTAGTAGGTCGCCGGGTCGTTCGTCGAGTTGAGCATCAACACCGGCGGCAGCCCCGCGCCGGTGACCTTGACCCGCGGCGTCGTGGTCCGGGGCCAGTTCGCACAGATCGAGGCGAAGGTCAGCGCGCGGGCCCCGACCAGCGGCGCGTCGCGGGTCGCCGCGCCGCTCTGCGCCAGCCAGAACCGCCCGTCCCTGTTCCACGGGGTGTCCGCACAGGTCACGGCGAAGTAGTCGGCCACGAACGGGGCCCCCATGAGGTGCTTCAGCCGGGCGGCCACCGCGGTGCGGACCGGCGCGGGTGCCTGCTCCGGGTGTTCCAGGACGCCGAGCAGCGAGGCGAAGGACGCGAAGCGGCCGCCCGCGCTGTACATCGCGTCGCTCGCCGCCACGTCGAGATGGTTGGCGGTGACCACCGTCCCCTCGATGTCGAGCGGGTGCGCGCTCAGGGCGGCCCGCAGCCGCTCGTAGGACGCCTGCGCGGCGGCCGGGGTGCTCCCCTGGTGGTAGGTGGCGTCGTTCGCCGCCAGCCACGGGAGGAAGTCCTGCTCGTAGCGGCGCTGGAAGCTCGCCGGCTGGCCCAGTTGGAAGGACTGCCAGGTGCTGGTGAAGTCGACGTTGCTGTCGAGCACGACCCGGTCCACCCGGCGGGGGAACTCGGTCGCGTAGTACGCCCCGAGGACGGTCGCGTACGACGGCCCGAAGTAGGAGATCCGGTCCTCGCCCAGCAGCGCCCGGTACAGGTCCATGTCGTGCACGGCCTGGTCGGTGGTGATGTAGGGGAGCAGTCCGCCCGAGTTGCGCTCGCAGTCCCGGACGAAGGCGCGGGCGCGCTCCACGGTGCGGGCGAGGGCCCGCGGGGACCGGTCGCGCAGGTCGCCGCTGGTGAAGAGCGCGTCCACCGCGTCCTGGTCGGAGCAGACCACCCGGGTACTGGCGCCCACGCCCCGCTGGTCGAAGCCGACGATGTCGTACGCCGCCGCCAGCTTCGGCCCGTACGCGGCCAGCCCCGCCGGGCGTCCCAGTCCGGAGGAACCCGGCCCGCCCGCCGCCATCATCAGGACCCCGCGACGCTTCGCGGGGTCCGTCGCACGGTGCCGGGACACCTCGATGCTCAGGTTCGGCCCGGCGTCCGGGTGGTACCAGTCCCGCGGCACGGCCATCGTGGCGCACTCCAGCGGCCCCGAGGCGCAGGGGTGCCAGTCGAGGCGCTGGGCGCGGTAGCGCTCCGGCACGGGCGGGGCCGTGGCGCCGGGCCCGGTGGACGGACCCGATCCGGCGGCCGTGCTCGCGCTCGCGGCCGCCGCGGGCAGCGCGGCGGCGGCGAGCAGTGCGCAGGCGGCGGCCGCTCCGGCCCGGCGTGCGGTCTTCCTCTTCCTGCTGAACAGGTTCATGCGGTACTCCCCGTCGGACGTTCTCGGTCGCTTCCGATCCTCGCCCGCGGGCCGCCCCGGCTTCGATACCACTGCTACCAGGGTTGGAGGTGGCAGTAGTGCCACCCCGCGGCCGGGGTCGGGCCGCCCGGCCCCGTCGTCGGGCCGTCCGCCGATGCCCGGATACCGGGACCGGTGGGGCATGATCGGGGGATGTCAGATCGCATCATTGCCGCCTGCGACGGGGCGGCGAAGGGGAATCCCGGGCCTGCCGGGTGGGCCTGGGTCATCGCGGACTCCGCGGGCCGTCCGGAGCGCTGGGAGTCCGGCGCGCTCGGCCGCGCCACCAACAACGTCGGTGAACTCACCGCCCTCCAGCGGCTCCTGGAGGCCGTGGCGCCGGGCACGTCCATCGAGGTACGGATGGACTCGCAGTACGCGATGAAGGCCGTGACGCAGTGGCTGCCCGCCTGGAAGCGCAACGGCTGGAAGACGGCCGCGGGCAAGCCGGTGGCCAACCGCGAACTGGTCGAGAGCATCGACGTGCTGCTGGCGGACCGGGACGTGGAGTTCCGCTACGTCCCCGCCCACCGCGAGGACGGCGATCACCTCAACGCGATCGCCGACCAGGCCGCCAGTGACGCCGCGGTGACGCAGCAGGCGGCCGGGACGGCCCTCGGCAGCGAGACCGTCCCGGTGCCGGCCCCGGCCCGCGGCGGACCGGCGCGGCAGAAGTCGGCCGCCCCGGCGAAGCGCACCGCGGCGTCGGGTGCGGCGTCGGGCAAGGGCGGCGGGCGCGCGATCAAGGCGAAGTTCCCCGGCAGCTGCCCGTGCGGCAAGCCCTACGCGGCCGGCGACATGATCGCCAAGCTCGGGGCGCGCTGGGGCCACGCGGACTGCGCCGCCGCGGCCCCCGCCGACGCGCCCGCCTGACCCCCCGACCGGGGCCACCCGGTCCATTTCAGCGGTCCCGACGGGTCACGGGCAGGTCCCCGTGACCCCCGGGTCGCCCAGCGGCGGCAGCTGGTCGTACCGCCCGATCAGCCGATCGGTTGACGACCCGCGTCCTCGGCGCGCGGCGTCAGGAGAGCGGACTCCCGGCCAAGCCGACCGCCCGCGAGGCGCCCGCCCGGTACTCCGCCTGCCACGAAGCCCCCGCGTACTGGCGGCCGTTGGCGTTCACGGGTCGGCGTCACCCTCTCCTTCATGGGGGACGAGGTCTCCCTGGACGTCCGCGACGACGGCCGCGGCTTCGACCCGCAGGACGTGGCGCCCCGCAGCGCCGCCGCGGGCTTCGGCCTCGACGGGGCGCACGCCCGTACGGAGCGCTTCGCGGGCACCGTCACCGTCGAAGCGGAACCCGGTCACGGTGCGGCCGTTGGACCTGCGCCTGCCGGGCGGTGGGGGAGTCGCCGCCGTTCTGCCGGGACAGCACGAAGTCCCGGACCCTGGGGGCCGGGACTCCGTGCTCTTCGCTTGACCTGCCCGTTCAACGAGCGGATCGCGAGGGGGTTACGGGGCCGGGCTACCCGTGCTGGATCGCCCGCACCAGTTGGGTGACGAGGTTCGCCCGCTCGGTCATGGAGTCGACCAACAGGTACTCGTGGTCGGCGTGGGCGCCGCCGCCGACGGCGCCGAGGCCGTCGAGGGTGGGCACCCCGAGGGCGGCGGTGAAGTTGCCGTCGCTGCCGCCGCCGACCGCCTTGCCCTCCAGATGGGGCAGGAACCGCCGGGCCAGCGCGAAGAGGGACGTCGACGCCGATTCGGGCATCGGGGGACGGCCGATGGACCCCTGTACCTCGATCCGCGCCCCGGCGAGGTGCGGGGACAGCGCCGCGAAGGCGGACTCCACGCGCGCGGTCTCCTCGGCGGACTCGACGCGGACGTCGACGATCACGGTCGCCCCGGCGGGGACGACGTTGTCCAGGGTGCCCGCGGACGCGACGGTCGGTGTGACGGTGGTGCCGAGCTCGGGGCGTCCGAGCGCCGCGATGTCCAGGACCTGGTGCGCGGCTTCGACGAGGGCGTTCACGCCGGCCTCGGGCTCCAGACCCGCGTGCGAGGCGCGGCCGGTGATCGCCACCTGGTAGGTGCCGCACCCCTTGCGCCCGGTCTTGAGGCCCCCGCCGTCGGCGGCGCCCTCGAAGACGAGGACGGCGCCGCAGGCGAGGGCGCGCTCCTCGATGAGGGACCGGGAGGTGTGGGAGCCGACCTCTTCGTCCGCGGTCACCAGGATCTCGACGCCCGACCGGTCGTCGAGGGCGGCCAGGCCGTGGACGGCCTGCACCAGTCCGCCGAGCATGTCGAAGACCCCGGGGCCGGTCGCGCGGCCGTCGGCGACCGCGAACGGGCGGCGCTCCAGGGTGCCGAGCGGGAACACCGTGTCGTGGTGGCCGAGGATCAGCACCTTGGGATCGCCGCCCGCGGACCAGTGGACGTGCGGCCCGGCCGCGCTCTCGATGAGGACGGCCTGCCCGCCGAGGCGGCTCTCGATGACGGCGGCGACGACCTTGGCGGAGCTGCTCAGGGCGTCGCGCTCGCGCGACGGAGATTCGGTCTCGACGAGTGTCCGGAGGTCTTCGAGCATCGCGTCGACGCTCACGGGGACGGTCTTGGGCATCGTCATGCGGGCAAGGGTATCCGCCGCACCGAGGCGCGGGACCGCCGGACCGTCGGGCGGTCCCCGCTCAGGTGGGCAGGCCCAGGCCCGCCGCGATCGCGCTGACCTTGGTGTAGACGGACACCGGGTACTGGTCGTCGCAGTATTTGTTCCCGGTGGAGACGATGCCGATGACCTTGCCCCCGGCGACGAGGGGGCCACCGGAATCGCCGCGGCAGATGCTGTCGTGCGTACCGGCGCGGGGCACCCCGCACACCTTGAGGGCGTCGGACTCGCCGGGTTCGGCGAAGGGCGCGCAGCCGGTGAGCGGAGCCAGGGTCAAGGTGGCCGACTTCAGCCGCGTCGCGGGGGTGTTGGTGGCGGTGCGGCCCCAGCCCGCCGTCCGTGCGCTCGTGCCGAAGGCGTAGAGGGCGGAGTCCTTCGGGCCCGCCACCGGCAGGGCTGCGTACGGCATCGGCGCGGAGAGGGTGATGACCGCCGCGTCGTAGGTCAGCGTGCCCTGTTCGAACTTCGGGTGGACCTTCACCGAGGAGACGTGGCGGACCGTGCCCTTGGTGCTCGCGACCGTCGTGCGCCCGCCGATGACCAGCAGGTCGAGCGGTGCGGGGGCGTCCTTCATGCAGTGCGCCGCCGTCAGCACCTTGGTGGGGGCCACGAGCGTGCCGCCGCAGAACGGCTGTCCGTCCGCGGTCTCGATGAGCATGGCGTACGGGTGGTCCGTCACCGTGGCGTTCTGCCCGCCGTGGACGGCCGCGGCCGGAGTCGCGGTGGCCGCGAGTCCGGCCGCGGCGAGTACGGAAGCGGCGCACGCGGCCGCTGCGGTACGCCTGTTGAACCTGAGCATGTGATCCCCCCGGGGCACGGTGCGCGACCCTGGGGGCGCGCGGCGTCGATGTCGTGCAGGAGGAGGGGGGAACCGGCGGCGGGGTTGCGCGGCGGCGCCGAAATGGCCGGAAACGTCAGCCGAGCCGCTCGATGGCCACCATCGCCGCGTCGTCGCCCAGGTGCCCGCCGGGGGAGTGGGCGAGCAGGTCCGCGCACAAGTGGCGCAGCAGGGCTTCCGGGCCGTCGCCGGCCCGGTCGGCGACCCGGTCCGCCAGCGGGTAGAAGGCGCCCCGCGCGTCCCGGGCCTCGATGACCCCGTCGGTGTAGAGGAGCACGACGTCCCCGGGCTCGAAGGGGAACGACTGCACGGCGAGGCCGCCGTCGGCGAACTCGGTGAGGCCCAGGGGCGGCGCGGGGTGGTCCACCTCCAGCGGGAGGACCTTCCCGCCGCGCAGCAGCAGGGGCGGCGGGTGCCCGCAGCTGATGAGGCGCAGGGTCGTCTCGCGGTCCGGGACGTCGAGCACGGCGGCCGTGGTGAACTGCTCGCGGTGCCCGTCGTGCTCGGGGGGCTCCCCGGGTGCGCCGCCGCCGTTGCCGTCGTCGTAGGGGTCCGGGGCGACGGCGGCCTCCAAATGACCGACCAGGCCCGGCAGGTCGGCCTCCTGGTGGGCGGCGGCCCGGAAGGCCCCGAGCACCAGGGCGGCGTCCCCGACGGCCGCCAACCCCTTGCCCCGGACGTCACCGATGATCAGCCGGGTGCCGTCGGGGGTGCGCGTGGCGGCGTACAGGTCCCCGCCGATCTGCGCCTCGGCCTCGGCGGCGAGGTACACGGAGGCGAGCCGGAGCGGGCCCATCCGCTCGCGCAGGGGCCGCAGGACGACCTGCTGCGCGGCCTCGGCCACCGAGCGCAGCTGGGTGAGCTGGCGCTCGCGGACCTCGCGCAGATGGGCGAAGAGGGTGACGAACACCGAGATCAACACGAGCGCGATGAGCTGGATGGTGTGGTTCAGATCGGTCAGGTTGGTCCGTACGACGGCCACCACCGCCTGGGCGAGGACCGCCACGGCGCCGACGAACCCGGTCATCCGGGGCCCGGTGAAGGAAGCGGCCAGCGCGGGCGCGGCGACCAGGAACGGGCCGAGGTGGACGCCCGGCGGAGCCAGGATGTCGACCACGGTGACGAGGGCGATCAGGACGAAGGGAACCGGCAGCAGCGCCGGGCGCGGTTCCCGGCCCCCGCCCCGCCCCGGGTGGCGCAGCCGATGACCCATGGCTCCTGCATACACCGGGGGAGGCGGCTCACGCGAGTCGGTCCGCCAGCGCGTCGAGGTCGTCGACGAACCAGGCGTGGGTGCCCCGGTTCGACTCGCGGACCAGGTCCGGCAGGGCCTTGCTCGCCCGCAGGTGGTGCGCGATGTCCCCGACGACCACCAGGCGGAGCCCGTAGCTCACGAACTTCTGCAGGATCGCTCCCGCGACCCCGCTGCTGAGGTCGAAGAAGGCGTCGTCGAACCGCTCGGCCGGGACCGCGATCACGTCCGGCGCGTGGTGGTAGGCGGCGCCGATGAGGTGGTCGAGGGCGTCCTGCTCGGTGGCGATCGGGGGACCGTCGGCGGCGCAGACGAGGACCGGCACGCCGTGGTGCGTCACGAGGCGGTCAGGCACGGTGGGCCCCCTGCCGGGCGCCGGAGGAGAACAGGCCGTTGTCCGGTTCCAGGGCGCCGTCGATCAGGTGCAGCAGATCGGCGGTGTCGACCGCACCGCCGAGGATCACGATCTTCATACGGGCCCGCTCCTTGTCGTAGACGGTCTGGACGCGCAGTGCTTCCGCGGTGTCCCGCGGTCCTTGTACGGCGGCGGTGACCAGGGTGCTCAGCCGGCCGGCGCCCTCCGGGCCGATCGGCTCGACCAGCACGATGCTGGACACCTCCAGGTGTCCGCGCGGGGCCGCGACCGGCTTCGGGGCCGGGGCGGGATCCGGGTCGGTGAGCGGAAGCCGGGTCAGCGCCTCGAAGTCCTCGCGGGCGATCCGGTACTGCTTGCCGATCCGGACGGCTTTGAGGCGTCCGTCGCGCACGTAGTTCCGGACGGTCCGCACGTGGAGCCCCAGGCGCTCGGCGACCTCGCCCACCGAATACAGCTCGCGTTCAGCACTCTCCATGGGGCTGGATCATACTGCAAACATCCCTATGTATGGAAAATGAATGACGATAGGGAGTGATGGGGAGGGGTGGGGAGGTGAATTCAACGATCGTTTCGGTTGTAGAACCGATCGCTGATCTGATTCAGTGACGAGGCGGTACGGGCGCTGCCCGTCGGCCGCTACGCGTACGGGACAAGCAAGCCAGCCAGGAGTGAACGTGACCGACGAGGAAAGCCCTCACCTGAAGAGCCTGGCGCTTCTCGAGGGGCTGATCGAGGAAGCGGAGCTGGATTGGGCCGTGACCCTCGACCCGGAGCCGCTGGCCCGGAGCACCGGTTTGCCCGAGTCCGTGGTGGTGGCGGGCCTGCACCGGCGCCCGCTGCCCGAGAGCGACTTCCTCCAGCAGGTCACCCAGCGGCTCGAATTCCTGCGCCGGACCCGGCTGGGACCTGCGGGCCGGCCGTACACGCAGGCCGAGATCGCGCACGGGGCCGGTCTGACGCCGCAGTGGTTCGGCCGTTTCCTGCGCGGGGAGAAGGCGCCCTCGCTGGAGCACGCGGCCCGGATCGAGGACTTCTTCCAGGTGTCGCGCGGATTCCTGACGGCCACCCCCTCCCAGGCCCTGGACCGGGCCCTGCGCGAGAAGCTGGAGGAGGAGCAGTCGCGCCAGCTGGCCGAGCTCCAGGACTTCAAGCGCAAGAACCAGCTCAACGGATTCGCCCTGCGGGGCACGTCGCCCAAGACGCGCGCCGTGATGCAGGCCCTGATCGACTCGATCGAAGAGGACCAGCTGGACGCCTGAAGTGCTGCGCGCGGGGTACCGCGCGCGGAGGCAGTACGTGGGAATCGGCTCCGCCACTCGGCGCGGGCACGGGGAGAGGGCACCGCACACCGCGCCCGAGCGGTGTGCTTTTCGAGGGGTTTTCCGGGTGGGGATCTTGCGCAACAGGCGTCGGCAGCACCAGCTCGAGGAGGAGATGGCGAAGCTGTGCGGCGAGCTGGACGCCGCGCTGCGCGGGCCGGCCCCGGCCGATGTGGACGAGCTGTTCACGATGGTGGCCGGCTACCTCACCGAGATGCGCGGCCGCCCCGTGCGGGTGCTGCGGCGCAACTTCCCGCCCGGCCTGTCCGGGCTGTGGCTGGACCGCGAGCACGAGGACGTCATCGTCGTCGTGCGGAGCACCAGCCCCTTCCACTCCCTGGTCATCCTGGGACACGAGATCTGGCACATGGTGCGCGGCCACTGCGGCACCCACGAACACGGTTCGCAGGCCGCGACCCGGCTGCTCGTGGACGTCCTCGGCCCCGGCCCGCTCGACCAGGCCATCCTCAGCGTCGCCGCGCGCACGCACGCCGTGCCCGGCGACGAAGCCGAGGCGGAGGCGTTCGGACGCCGGTTCGGCAGCCGGCTGCGCCGCCACGTGGAGCCCCACGCCGGCCAGCGCCCCCTCAACGGCCCGGGGCAGCGGATCCAGTCCTCCCTCGGAGGCTCTGAGGACTGATGGCCAATGCGGACTACTACATACCGGCCGTCGCGCTCGCCCTGGTCTTCCTCGCCAAACTGCCGAACCTGACCCGCAGGTGGCGCAACCCCATGGTGCGCGGAGTCGCCGCGCTGACCTTCCTGATCGGCGCCGGGTTCTTCTTCGCGGCTCCCTCCACCATCCGCTTCGTCAACCGGACCACCGGCGTCGACAACGTCTCGGCCCCGCTCGTCTACTCGCTCCTCAGCGCGTGCAGCACCATGGCGATGGTGCTCCTGACCTACTGGCGCAGCGGCTTCGGTGAGAAGGTCCGGCGCCAGGTCCGCGGGTGGTTGTGGGGTGGCGCGCTCGTCATCGTGTCCATCTCGGCGCTGTTCGCCTCCGGGGAAGCGCCGAGCGAGCGGGTGCGCGACCTGGACACCTACTACGCGTCTTCCCCGGGCATCCGCGAAATGATCGTCCTCTACCTGCTCTGGCACACCGCGATCTACGCCACGCTCACCCACACCTGCCGCCGGTGGCTGAGCGAGGCCGAGGGCTGGCTCCGGGCCGGCCTGAGCTGCCTGGTCGCCGGATTCGGGCTCGGCGCCGCCTTCGGGATCGCCAAGGCCGTGGCGCTCGGTGCCCGTTGGGCGGGTGGCGACCTCGACTACCTGAGCAGTGATCTCGCCCCGCCCGCCGCGGGGCTCGGGTCCCTGCTCTGCGCGGCCGGGTTCCTCCTGCCGCAGGGCGAGCGGATCGACGCCCTCCGGAACACCTGGAGGCGCTACCGGGAGTTGGCCCCGCTCTGGCGCGACCTGCGCGAGGTCGCCCGGGAGCCGGACCTGACGCTGACGCTGGGCCGGCCGTCGCTGGACGACCGGCTCGCGTACCGGGAGACGGACGTCCACGACCAGCTGATCGCCCTCGCCCCGTACTGCGATCCGGAGCTCATGGCGCAGGGGCGTGCGGCGGCCCTGCGCGCGGGCGAGGAGCCCGGGCCGGCCCGGGCCACCGGAGCCGCTACCATGATCGCCGCCGCCATCGCGGCCAAACGGGAGGAGCCCGACCCCGTCGAGGGGGCCGACCGCGGCGCCGGCTTCGAAGCGGTCTCCCTCCTCCTGGGAGGGGGCGGCGACGACATCGCGCGGGTGGCCCGGCACTATGGGGTGCTCTCCCGCCGGACGGTGACCACCGGGCCCGTCCAGCCCCCCGCACCCGCACGGAAGGTCGCACGATGATGCGCTCGCAAGGCCTCGATTTCTACATACCGGGCGCCTTCCTGGTCGTCATCCTGCTGCTCCGGCTCCCCGCGCTGTGGCGTGACCCGCGCAACGAACTGCTGCGCTCCGTCTGCGCGGTGCTCGCCCTGGCGGTCTGCGTGGACTTCTCCACCGCCCTGCCCTCGCTCGTGGCGATCAACCGCTTCACGGGTGTGGCGAACGCCGCCGCGCCGCTCGTGTACTCGCTGCTGACCGCGTTCTGCGGGGCGAGCATCGTCCTGATCATCCGGTGGAACGCCGGTCCGGAGAAGGCCGCCTGGGCGGCCCGGTGGACGCGCCGCTGCTACCGGGTGACCGCGGTGGTCGTCGTCGCGATCAACGTCCTGTTCGTGCTGGGCGACGCTCCGGTGGAGCGGCTCACCGACATGGACACCTATTACGCGACCACGCCCTACATCCGCGAGATGCTCCTGCTCTACCTGCTGGCCCACACGGCGAACGGCATCATCGTGACGGCCCTGTGCTGGGTGTGGGCGCGGCAGGTGCACGGCGCGCTGCGCGCCGGACTGATCCTCATCTGCATCGGGCACCTCTTCAACCTGGCCTACGACGGGCTGAAGTTCACCGCGATCGTCTCGCGCTGGCTCGGTCACGACCGGGACTACCTCAGCGCCGGGGTCGCCCCCGTCGTCGCCTCGCTGTCCGTGATCCTGATCGGCGGCGGGTTCGTGCTGCCGCTGGCCTCGCAGCGGTGCTCGACCCACTGGGACCAGTGGCGCCGGTTCCGTCAGCTGCGGCCCCTCTGGAAGGAGCTGAGCGCGGCCACCCAGCACACGCGCGAACTCGCCGAGGGCCCCCGTGCCTCCATCGAACTGCGCGTCACCCAGCTGGAAGCCGACATCCACGACGGGATCCTCACGGTCAGCCCCCACCTGGACGCGGAACTGCGCGCCCGCGCCCTGCTCCGCGCGCGCGAAACGGCCGGGTGCGCCGAGGAGGCCGAGGCCACCGCGGACGCGGCGGCACTCGCCCACGCGGTCGTGGTGTGGGCCCGTCGCGTCCCGCTGCCCGAGGGATCGGACCCGCTGCGGCAGAACCACCGCTCCGTACTGGTCTCTCCCGACGATCCCTCCGGTCTGGTGCGGATGTCCCGCGCGCTGTCCTCGGACGTCGTCCGGTCCTTCCGAGAAGCGGCCGCGCTGCGGCACACCCCCGATATACCGGTGCCGCAACGCTAGCCGTCTCCGACCCGGGGAGAACTTCCTCCCCGGGCTTCGTGGCCACTAGAACATGTCAATGATCGATTGTGCAAGCGAAACGATCCTTGAATTTGACCTTTCGGACTCTCCGCGTCCGGCACGGGCGGATTCGTCGTGCCTTGGGACCCTAAAACCCCCGCTGGTCAGGTACTTGACCAGCGGAGGGGGTGATTCGCCCGAGGTGGGAACCGGGGTTTAATCGGTTCGTCCAGAGAAACGATCGTTGGTAAGGTTGCCGTCAACCGAGCTGCCACCGCTGGATCCCGGTCCCGCCGGACGGTTGTTGGGTGACGGGGGAGCCGTCCGCGGTGGAAGCGGTGGTGAGCAGCAGTGCGCTCTTCCGGTTGGCCACCGAGTAGTCGCCGCCGCCGAGCGCGGTGAACAGCCAGCGCTGGCCCTCGCCGCCCGTGCAGGCGGCCTGGACGACGGCCGCGCCGGCGGTGGTGGATCCGCCCTCCACATCCGCGCAGAGGTGCGAGAGGACGTTGGTCAAGGTGTAGCTCCCGTCGCCGCCCAGCGCCAGTTGCCACTGCTGGTTGGGGCCGCCGTGCGGGGTCCAGGTGATCAGCCCGGTGCCGGGGGCGGTGGAGCTCGCCGGGTCGTCGAGGGCACGGCCGGCGGCGCTCAGGGTCCGGGTCCCGCTCAACTGGCCTCCGTACACCTCGAACTCGTACAGGGAGTAGCCGTAGGCGGTGCCGCGCTGGGTCCCGTACATCCGGATGTAGCGGCCCGATCCGGAGAGGCCGCCGAGGTCCTGGACCCCGCCGGCGCCGCTGGTCGTCGTGTACGCGGTGCGCCAGGTCGCGCCGTCGTCGGAGAGCTGGATCTGGAACGCCTTGCCGTACGCCGCCTCCCAGCGCAGCACCACGCGGTTCACGGCCTGGGTGGAGCCCAGGTCGACCTGGAGCCACTGCGGGTCGGCGTAGGCGCTCGACCAGCGGGTGGCGGGGTCGCCGTCGGTCGCCGTGGCCGCCGGGAAGTTCGCCGTCTCGGTGCTGGAGGCGGTGGTGGGGCGGTTGCGGGCGAGGTTCCCCGGCTGGGCGAGCCCGGGCCAGGCGGGGTTGTGCCCGATCGTCGCGATGATCGGGGTGAAGGAGGCGTAGTCGCCCACCGGCTTCGGCGACCCCCAGGTCTGCTGGGCGAGGGCCCGCAGGGGGTTGGCGATGCCCGCGGCGATCTGGGCCTCCGTCTCGGCGCCCGGGTTGTCGCACCACACGTGGAGCAGCGAACCGGGGTTCCGCGCGGGGTCGGTGAGGGTGGCGCCGCCCTCGAAGCGGTCGGGGGTCCAGGTCTCGTACATCCACCGGGTGTCGGGCTTCGCGCCACCGAGCACGTAGTAGGTCGGCGTCCAGGACTCGTTGGCGACCTGGTGCCCGGCCGCGGCCAACTGCTGGGGCGTCAGCCCGTAGCTGTACCAGTACTCGACGAGGATGCCCGGGTGCGGGGCGATCGTGCCGTCCCCGGCCTTGATGCCGTCGTTCCACATGCGGGTGGTCCTGCCGCCGGCCCGCACCAGGTCGTCGGCCCAGTTCACGAACCCGTAATAGGTGTCCTTGGCGGTCGCGCCCGCGCCGTAGTGGGCGCGGGCGTAGCTGAGCAGCTGGGGGTACGTGCCGTAGTCGGTGACGTACTCGTCGGCGCCGATGTGCCAGTAGGGGGCCGGGAAGAGCGGCAGGTACTCGGTGACCAGGTCCTTGATCAGTGCGTACGAGGCGGGCAGCGACAGGTCGATGAACTCGGCGCTGGCCGCGCCCGAGCTGCTCTTGAGCTTCAGTTCGGGGTGGGCGGCCAGGATCGGGTTCATGTGCCCCGGGGTGTCGATCTCCGGCACGATCGTGACGTGGTACTTCTGCCCGAGCGCGATCAGGTCGGCGACGTCCTGCTTGGAGTAGTGGTCGGCGGAGACGATCTCGGGGTGCGTGGCGCTCTCCAGCCGGAAGCCGAAGGTGTCCGACAGGTGGAAGTGGAAGTAGTTGAGCTTGAGGTAGGCCAGCTCCTTGATGTGCTGCGCGACCCACTCCACGGTGAAGAACTTCCGGCCCTGGTCGATCATCAGGCCGCGCTCGGCCTTGGACGGCCAGTCCACCGCGGTTCCGGCGGGGATCGAGGAGGACTGGTGCAGCAGCTGGAGCACGCTGCGCGTGCCGTAGAAGGCGCCGGCGTCGGTGCCGGCCCGTAGCGAGAGGGTCGCCGCGACGGTCATCCGGTAGCCCTCGGCGGGCAGCGTGGCGTCCCCGAGCGCGAGCGCGATGTCACCGGTGGCGGCCGTGCCCGTGACGACGGCCACCGGACGCCCCGCGAGGGCCTCCAGATCCTCCGCCAGGGTCCGCGCCTCGTCGAGGAGCCGGTCCGCGGAGGCGGGATCGACGACGATCCGGCTGGCGCCGGTGAAGGCGTAGGCGCCGGAGCCGGCCGTCCACTGGCGCAGCGCCGGAATCGTCCGGGGCGGCCCGGCGGCGGGTGCGGCCGCGGCGGCGGTCGTGGGGGCGGTCGTGGGGGCGGCGATCGCGGGTACGGCGAGTGCGGCCAGGGCCAGCACGGCGGCGATCAGGAGTCTGAGCAGACGCATGGAAGTCCCCGAACGGTGGGTGGGAAGGGGAGTGCGTGTGGCGGGCAAAGTGCAGCGCAGTGCCGCGTTCATGTCAATAGGTGCTCGAAGTGGGCTGGTTGCGCGCACGATCACGCACGATCGCGCGCCCCGCCCGGCCTCCGCCCCCGCCGCACGCCCCGTCGTGTCGTAACCCGTGCGCCCGGTGGTCGCGGCCCGATAGTGGGTGCTGTGAGCGACAGAGAACGCGCTGCGTGGTCCGGGCCGGAGGGGGCGCGGGCCTTCGCCTCGGTGGTGGCGGCCACGGACTGGCTGCTGGGGTACCCCTTCGTCCTGCGGGCCCTGGCCGAGCGGATCGGCCCCGGGCGCGTCCTGGTGGACTACGGCTGTGGGCCCGCCACCGTCGCCGCGCACGCCGCGCGGGTGCTCGGCGCCCGGGTGATCGGCGTGGACACCTCCCCGCAGATGCTGGAGCTGGCCCGGGCCACGCAGAGCGCGGTCGCGGAGTACCACCTGGTCCGGGACGGGCGGGCGGTGGGCCTCGCGGACGGCTGCGCCGACGCGGTGATGTGCAACCACGTGCTGGCCTCGCTGCCGACCGAGGAGGCCCTGCTCTCGGTGTTCGGCGAGGTCCGCCGGTTGCTGCGCCCGGGCGGCCTGTTCGTGCTGCTGGCGACCGACCCCGCGTGCGCGGGGACGGAGTACGCCTCGCTGCGCATCGGGGAGCCGGGCGCGGTCTACGGCCCCGGCGAGCCGGTGACCGTACGGCTCCTGCGCACGGACGGCACCTGGCAGGAAATGCCCAACCACGCGTGGCCCGTGGACGTCCTCCCGCCGCTGCTCGAACGCGCCGGGTTCGAGGGGGTCGCTCCACACCACCCCACCGTGGCGCAGGCGCTGCTCGTCGCCGACCCCGACCTCGCCCGCGGCCGCCCGTGGTCGGCGGAACGGGCCGCGCCGCCGCTGGTGGTCACCACGGCCCGGGCGCGCTGACCGGCGGCGCGGCGACCGGGGGTCGGGAGGGCTTGCCCGGGCCCTGATCGTGGTGTTGGCTGCTGGGGTCGTTCGTGCGGGCGGCGGCTACGTGTCGTCCGGTCAACTCCGCACCGCTCAGGTGGCCTTGAGGGGTCGCCGTGACCGTGGAGCCGAGGCCGCGCATGACCGTCCCGACGTCGCCCTCCCGAGCCGCGCAGGCCCTCGCCGCGCGCCACCGGCTGGGCGCCCTGGAGCACACCTTCCGGCCCGAGAGCGAGGTCAGCGTCACGGAGAAGTACCGCATCTGGTTCGTCGTCGGCTCACTGGTCGGGATCGCCGCGCTGCTCGGCGGCGGGGTCGTCCTCTGGCTGGAGGTCAGCTGGGTGGTCGCGATGTACCCCCTGTGGATCGGCGTGCTGGCCGCGGGGGCGGTCGCCAGCAGCCCGCTGTTCCGCAAGGGCCTGGCCGCCAAGCGGCTGCACCTCTACGAGCACGGGCTGGTCGTCAACAAGACCGGCAGCGCGCTGTTCGCGGTCCGCTGGGAGCGGGCGGTGCTCTACCAGGAGACCGTCCAGGAGGTGATCGACTACAAGGGCACGCGGACGCCCGTCGGGCGCTCCCACGCCTCCGTGCTGGTCGCGCCGGGCGGGGAGCGGGCCCGGATCACGGACGTCTACGCGGGCTCGGTCACCTGGGCCCCCTTGCTCGCGGAAGCCGTCGGCCGCGCCCAGGCCGAGAAGGTGTGGAAGCGGGTGAGCGAGGGCGGGACGGTCCGGTTCGGTCCGCTCGCGCTGTCCCGCTCCGGCGTCACGCACGAGTCCCGCGGGACGTTGCCCTGGGCGGAGGTCAGCGAGGTCGCCGCCCGTGGCGGCATGGTCTGCGTCTGGCGGACCGGCCTGACCAAGGCGTGGGCGGCGCCCCAGGCCGCCAAGGTGCCCAACCTGCTGGTCTTCCTGACCATCGTGGACGGGCTCCGGCGTTCGTAGCCCGCGGCGCCGCGGCTCAGGGCTGGACGTGCTTGGCCACGAAGCGTCCGGCGGCGAACTCGATCGTGAAGCTGACCTGTTGCTCCTCGGACAGGGTCCGGGCACCGGACTCGATGTCCGCACGCTCGACGTACACGGCGTCCTGGGCTCCGTAGGGGACGAGGAAGCCGTAGCCGCGGTCGCGGTTGAAGGACTGGACGAACCCCTTGACCCGGGCCCCGCCCGGCTCCTCGCACGTGTCGTCCATGCAGCCTCCTTCGCGTCGGAGCCGCGGCCGCGTGCCCGGGACGGCGCCCGGGGCGGTGCGTGCCGTCCACTGTGGGGCGTACGGGCGGGGGCCGCGCGCCGGGCGGCGCAGTCGGGTGAGTCCGCCGTACGCACGGGCGCTCCACCGCGGGGACCCGGAGCGGCCGCGCCAGGAGATCGCGGTGAACGTGGCGGCGGTGGTCGGCATCAGCGGTGCCTTCGTCGACCGGCTGCGCGCCCACGGCGAGGGGGTCCTCGTCGACGTCGCGAGCACGGCCGCCCACCAGCCCGTCCCCGCGATGGCGGTCCACGGCGCGAGCAAGGCCTTCGTCCCGAGCTTCACCGGGGCCCTACGGCGCTGCGCACCCTCGACCGCCGCAACCCGCCGCCCAGCGTCATACCCGGTGGCCTCAACCCGCTGATGGCCCTCGGCGGTCGCCTCCTGACCCGACGGACCCGGCCACCGGCTGACGCGAGCCGGGACCCGAGCCGGGACCCGAGCGGGCGCACGCGAGGTGGCCGACAGGTCATAGGATCCCCGGACATGGCGATGTTCGTACACCTGACCTCGGCGGCGAACGCGCCGCGCATCCGGCGCTCCGGAGTCCGGGCGGTGAGCTACGGACAGGGCGGCCGGCGGGGCGTCTTCTGCTTCCCGGTGCTGCCGTCCTACACCCTCACCCACCAGTGGCTGCGCGAGCTGGCCCGCTTCGGTACCCGGGGCGGGCTCGTGGCCGTCCACGTGCGGTTGGACGACGCCCAGGACGTGCTGGTCGGGCACTACCGGGACCGTGCGGGCGGGACGCAGGAGGCGGTCACCGCGGCGGAGGCGGTGCGGCGGATCGCGGCGCTGGAGGATCCGCGCGGCTGGGAGGTCTTCGTGCCCGGGGCGATCCGGTCGGGCGCGGTGCACCGGGTGCGCACGGCGCCGCAGGTGGCGGGCTGGCGGTACGTGCCGGACGCGCACGGGGTGCGCCCCTGCACCTGCGTCGGGTGTCAGGGCCGGGGCCGGTACGGGTCACGGCGCCTGCGCGAGCGGCTGCCGCTCCCGTCGGACGCTCCGCCGCCGCCCACCCCGGTCCTGCTCGCCCGGATCGCGGCGGCCGGTGACCCCGGGGACCCGGCCGCGCTGCGGGACGCCCTGGAGTGGCTCGGGATGCGCCGGCGGGGTCCGCTCGCGCAGGTGGGCCGGCTGGCTTCGCACCCCGATCCCACGGTGCGCGAGGAGTTGGTGTGGGCCGTCGCCCGCTGGTCCACGCCCGGGGTCACCGAGCTGTTGGACTCCCTCGCCGACGACCCGGAAGCGGAGGTCCGGGAGGCGGTGCGGGAGGCGCGCGAGGGGCGCTGACGCGGTCCCGCGGTCAGCGACCCCCGCTCTCCTCAGCCCAGTTGCTCGGCCAGCGCGAGGACGATCCCGCTCGGCCCGCGGAGGTAGCAGAGCAGGTAGCTGTCCTCGAAGCGGGTGACCTCGCCGACGAGTTCGGCGCCGAGCGGCCGGAGTCGGGCGAGGGTGTCCTGGAGGTCGTCGACGGCGAACATGACGCGGTGCAGGCCCAGGGTATTCGCCGGGGTGATCTCCCGCTCGGGGGCGATCGCCTCAGGGCTGTGGTACTTGACCAGTTCGAGCCGGCCCGGGGCGCCCGGGATGCGCATCATCGCGATCTCGGACCGCATGCCGTCGAGCCCGACGATCCTTCCCGCCCAGTCCCCTTCGATCGGGGTCCTGCCTTCCACCTCCATGCCGAGCTCGGTGAAGAAGGCCACGGCGGCGTCGAGGTCCTCGACGATGATGCCGACGTTGTCCATGCGCACAAGGGTCATGCGCCCGAGGATAGGGCGGGCCACCGACACCGCGGCGAAGGCGGCGCGCGCCCCTGGCGGTCTCGATCGCCTCAGGCCCCCGCCAGGCCGGCCAGGACGGCGCGTGCCGCGATCTCGCCCTCCTCGTAGGAGCTCGCCCGGGCCTCGCTGATGGCGTCGTCCAGTTGGCGCACCGCTTCGGGGGTGCGGCCCGCCGCGGCGAGGGCCTCGCCGTACAGGGTGCGCAGCACCACGCGCCGGGGCGCGGCGAACGGGGGTGCGGCGAGGGCCAGCCCGCGCGCGGCGTGGCAGGCGGCCTCGTCGTGGGCGCCGACGGCGAGGAGGTACTGGGTGAGGTGCTGGTGGGCGAGGGTGACGGTCTCGGTGCGTCCGGCCTCCTCGGCCAGGGCCAGGGCGCGCACCAGCAGTTCCTGGGCCCGTTCCGGCGTGCCGCGCCGGATGAGCGCGACGGCCAGGTTGATCCGGGCCACGGCCTCACCGGCCCGGTCGCCCGCCAGGGCGGAGAGGTCGGGGGCGCGTTCCAGGTGGCCGAGGGCCTCCTCGGAGCGGCCCTCCTCGGCCAGCACCCAGCCGAGCAGGGCCCGTGCCCGTGACTGCGCGCCGTGGTCGCCGGCCCGCTCGGCGCAGGCCAGGCCCTGTTCGAGGAGCGGCACCCAGCCGTCGCGGACCTGCCACAGGATGAGGGGCCACTGCAGGAGCACGAGGCGCCAGGCGCGGTCGTGCAGGCCCGCGGCGACGGCGGCGTCGACCGCCCCGCGCAGGGTGTCCCGCTCGGCGGAGTACCAGGCGAGCGCGCTCGTCCGGTCCGCGAAGGTCCGGATCTCGGCGGCGGGCCGCCGGGCCGCGGCGGGCAGCGCGCAGCAGGGTTCGCTGCCCGGTTCCGCGGCGGCGCTCGCCGCGAGGAGCGTGCGCAGCCAGTGGTCGAGCAGCCGGGGCAGACCCTCGGGATCGTGCCCGGGGTCCAGGCTGCGGGCGTAGAGACGGACCAGATCGTGCAGTACGTACGCCTGCGGACCCGCCTCGACGACCAGTTGGGCGGCGGCCAACTGGTCCAGCGCCACGGCGGCTTGACCCGCCGGACAGTCGGCGAGCGCCGCGGCCGTACAGAGGTCGAGGGTGGCGCCGGTGTGCGGCCCGAGCCGGTGGAACATCCGGCGCGCCGGTTCCGGCAGCTGCCGCACGCTGAGGCCGAGCGCGGCGCCGACGCCGGTGTCGTCGACCTTCAGCAGGTCCAGTCTGCGGTGCTCGTCGGAGAGTTCGCGCACGAAGGCGGCCAGGCCCTGGTGCGGGTGGGTGGCGAGCCGCGCGGCGGCGACCCGCAGGGCGAGCGGCAGACCGTCGCACAGCTCCGCGAGGTGGGCGGCGGCCTCCGGCTCGTTCGCGACCGCGTCCGGGCCCAGGACGGCCGCCAGGAGCGCGGTGGACTGGACGGCGGGCAGCTGCGCGAGCGGCACCGGACACGCGGCGTCCGATGCCACGAGGCCGCCGAGCCGGTCCCGGCTGGTGACGACGGTGACGCAGCGGTCCCCGCCGGGCAGTAGCGGACGCACCTGTCCGGAATCATGGGCGTTGTCCAGGACGATCAACATCCGCCGCGCCGCGGTCAGTTCGCGGTACCGGGCGCCGAGTGCGTCGGGCGAGCCGGGCATCTGCTCGGCGGGCAGGCCGAGGGCGAGCAGCAGTTCGCGGAGCACGACGGTGGCGCCGCGGGTCGGGAGGGTGCTGTAGCCGTGGAGATCGACGAAGAGCCGCCCGTCGGGGAAGTCCGCGCCGCGCCGGTGTGCCCAGTGCACGGCGAGCGCGGTCTTCCCGACGCCGGCGCTGCCGGTGATGAGCGCGACGGCGCCGGGGGCGGCGGTCGCCGCCCGGTCGAGAGCCTCCAGTTCCTCCTCGCGCCCGGTGAAGGCCCGCGGGCGGCGCGGCAGCAGTTGGGGGCGCGGGGCGGCCCCCGCCGTGACGGACACGGGTGTCAGGGTCGGCGCCGGTTCCGGCGCCTTCGCGGCAGCGGTCCGCGGGGGAGTGGTCCGCGGGGTCGCGCCTTGGCCCGCGGTGCCGGCCGCCGGGGGCGCGGTCCGCAGCAGGGTGGTGTACGCGTCGCTGAGCGCCGATCCGGGGTCGACGCCGAGCTGATCGGCGAGCAGCCTGCGGGTGCGGTGGAACCAGTGCAGGGCGTCCGCCTGCCGGCCGGCCCCGCCCAGGGCCCGCATCAGCGCGGCGATCAGCGGCTCCCGCATCGGGTGGGCGACGGCCTCGGCGCGCAGGACGGCCGCCGCCGCGGCGTGCTCGCCGAGGGCCGCGTGCGCGTCGGCCAGTTCCTCCACCGCGGTGAGCCGCAGCTCCTCCAGCGCGTGCGCGGCGTGCTCCAGCAGCGGGCTGTGTACCGTCCCGGCGAGCGCGGGTCCCTTCCACAGGGCGAGCGCCTCCTGGAACACCGGGACGGCGTCCCGCGGTGTCCGCCGGGCCCGGGCGAGCCGCAGCAGCTCCTCGAAACGGTGCGCGTCGACCAGGGTTTCGGGCACCCGCAGGAGGTACGCCGCCCCGTGCGTGCGCAGCTCGACGCCGTGGGCCCGGGCGTCGTGCGCGGCCAGGAGCGCCCGCAGTTGGGACACGTGCCCCTGCACCACGGTCCGGGAGTGCCGGGGCGGGTCCTCCAACCACATGGCCTCGGTCAGCCGGTCCACGGCGACCGCCGCGTTGGGGCACTGCACCAGCATGGCCAGCAGGCTGCGGCGCTTGGCCGGGCCGAGGGGCAGTGGCTCCCCGCGCCCCGTCACCACGGCCACGGGACCCAGTACGCGGAACTCCATGTGATCCCCACTCCGTTCACGGCGGCACGGCCCCCTGGGCGAGCCTACGTCGGCGCATTTCGGGATATGAGTGGGTTCCCGGCCATGTGCCTCGGCGGTGCCGGCCATCGACCGCCCCGGCGGAGCGCTCGGTGATCATAGGGTGATGCTCCGTTAGCACCCCGTTAGGGCAACGTTGGCCGGTGGTGGGACCCTCTGCGGGTCGGGTGGCGCGGCGTCGGGTCCCTGCTCCCCTGCCGGGGATGGGAGCAGGGCCCGCCCGATGTTCAGCCGGCGATCGGGTACATGGCCCCGCGGCGGCCCTCCGGGGACGCCAACCACTCCAACTTCTCGGCCGTGTCGGTGCCCGGCAGCGGAGTGTGCAGGACGATCGCGAGGTCGGGGCGGGCCGGTACGCGCAGGGAAGTCGATTCGACGAACAGCGTTCCCACCAAGGGGTGTTGGAACTCCTTCTGCATCTGGCCGCCCGGCTCGATGTCCCGCCGCTCCCACAGGTCCGAGAAGAGCCGGCTGGCCTCCTTGGCCTCCTCGACGACCGCACGGAAACCGTCGTCGTCGGGCGATTCCGAGCAGGCCGCCCGGAACTGGGCCACCACGTGAGCCGCGATCTCCTCCCAGTCCTTGTTGCGCGCCTGGTAGAGGGGGTCGGTGAAGAAGGCGATCAGGCAGTTCTGCACGATCTCGGGCCGCATGCCGAGCACGATGGAGGCGGCGTCGTTGTACATCACCGTGTTCCAGTACACGTCCATGATGTGCGCGGGGAAGGGCATCCACGCGTCGATCAGCCGCTGCAGCCCGTCGCACATGTTCCGCGCGGACGGCGCCACTTGGAGGGCCGGCGGGTTGAGCCCCGCCAGGACGTAGAGGTGGCGCTGTTCGGCGCTGGTCAGCTTGAGGACCCGGCCCACCGCGTCGAGCACCTGCGCGGACACCGTGATGTCACGTCCCTGCTCCAGCCACTGGTACCAGGAGACCCCGACCCCGGCGAGCACGGCGACCTCTTCCCGACGCAGGCCCGGGGTGCGGCGGCGGGCCCCGCCGTCCGGCAATCCGGCCTCCGTCGGGGTGATCCGCGCCCGCCTGTTCATCAGGAACTCGCGCAGCTCGGAGCGCCGGTGCTGGTCGATCGGTGTGGCCACGAATTCCCCCTGTTGGCTGCCTGGTGGTGCCACCACCAGCATAAGTTCCCTCTCTCCACGCACATTCCCGGGCGGCGAGGGTGGAGCCATGACGACCGACACGCGCACTTCCCGCAGCGGGCCCGGGCGGGCCCCCGAGGCAACGGCCCACGATGAGACGACCCCCCGTGCCGCAGCTCCCCATACGACGGCCCCCGCCGCGGCGGCGGCCGCGGAGGCCGGCGGCGACCGGCTCACCGGCCGGGCCGCACTGGTCCTCTTCGTCCTGTGCGCCGCCCAGTTCATGGTGGCCCTGGACTTCTCCGTGCTGAACGTGGCCCTGCCGGTGCTCGGCAAGGACCTGGGCCTGGGCCGGTCCCAGCTCCAGTGGGCGGTCACCGCCTTCGCGCTGCCCTCCGGCGGCTTCCTGCTGCTCTTCGGTCGGATCGCCGACCTGTACGGGCGCAAGAAGCTCTTCTTGACGGGCCTCGTCCTCTTCGGCCTCGCCTCGCTGCTGGCCACCCTCGCCTGGGACCCGGCGTCCTTCCTGGCCGGGCGCGCCCTCCAGGGTCTCGGCGCGGCGCTCATCGTGCCCACCGGCATGTCCCTGTTGACCACCACCTTCCCCGAAGGGCCGCTGCGCGCCAAGGCGTTGGGGATCTCCGGAACCCTGCTCTCCCTCGGCTTCACCGTCGGCATGGTGCTCGGCGGCGTGATGACCGACGCGCTGGGCTGGCGCTCCACGATGGGGCTCCTCACGGTCACCGCGCTGATCGTGCTCGGCCTGGCCCCGCGGCTGCTGCCCGAGTCGAGGACCCCCGAGCGGCCGCGGCTGGACGTGCCGGGCGCCGTCACCGTCACCGGTGGTCTGCTCGCGCTGATCTACTCCCTGTCCACGGCGGCCCAGGAGGGCTTCGGCGGCGCCGACGTCTGGGGCACGCTGGTGGCCGGCGCCGCCCTGCTCACCGCGTTCGTCGTGGTGGAGACGAAGTCCCCGGCCCCGTTGGTCTCGCTGCCGATGCTGCGGCGGCGCACGGTGGCCTGGGGCAACGTCGGCGGCCTGGTGACCTTCTCGATGATGTCGACGGTCGTCTTCGTGCTGACCCTCTACCTCCAGGAGACCCTGGGGCTCTCGTCCTTCCGGACGGGCCTGGTCTTCGGAGTCCAGGGCGTCATGTCGGCCCTCGCCGGTTCCTACGCGTCCCGGGTGATCGGCCGGCTCGGTGCGCGCCGCACGCTGGCGCTCTCACTGCTCGGCCAGGGCGTGTTCACCGCGGCCCTGCTGGCCGTGGGCACGGGGGCGGGCGCGCTGCTGGCGACCGTCGCGGTCTCGCTGGCCAGCATGTGCCACCTCGGCGCGATCATCTCGTACGGCGTCACCGTGACCAGCGGCGTGCCGGACGAGGAGCAGGGCCTGGCCACCGGTCTGGTCACCACCACCCAGCAGGTCGGCCTCACCATCGGCATCCCGCTGCTCGGCGTGCTGGCGACGACGGGCACCTCGCTCTTCGACGGGGTGCGCACGGTAGTGGCGCTCGACGCGGCGATCCTGCTCGTGGTGGGAGCGCTCATCGCCCTCGGCCTGCGCGACGGGGCGAAGAGCCGCTGAACCGGTGGCCCCGGGGCGGGCGCCCCGGGGCTCCGGCGCTACGCGGAGTCCGGGCGGACCGCGATGTGGTCCGGGGCCAGATCGACCGCCACGCGGTCCTCCATCCCGAGCGCCTCCAGGAAGGTGCGCGGGAGTTGGACCCGGCCGCTGCGGTCCAGCATCACGTACTCGCGCTCGCTGACCGACTCCGCGCCGTGCTCGTCGGTGACGGTGCGCCGCAGCACCTCGCTACTGGTGCGGCCGTCCCGGATGGCCACGGTGCGCCGCACCTCGCCCGCGACCATCGGGTCGTGGGTGACGATGACCACGGTGGCCCCGAGCTCCCGGTTGACCGTGCGGAAGGCCTCGAAGACGGCGGCGCCGGTCTCGGAGTCCAGCTCGCCGGTCGGTTCGTCGGCGAGGAGGACCTTCGGGGCCCCCGCCATCGCCACCGCGACGGCCACCCGCTGCTGCTGTCCGCCGGAGAGCTCCGACGGGCGCCGGCCCGCGAGCGGGCCCAGGTCCAGGGCCTCGATCAGCTCCGCCGTCCGGGCCGCGTGCCGCTTCGCCGCACCGCGTCCGCCACTGGTCAACTGGAGCGGCAGGGCGATGTTCTGCGTGGTCGTCAGGAACGGCAAGAGGTTGCGCGCCGTCTGCTGCCAGACGAAGCCGACCGCCTCGCGCCGGTAGCGCAGCCGGTCCCGCGAGCCCATCTCCAACAGGTCGTACCCGGCCACCCGGGCCGTGCCCGCCGTGGGCCGGTCCTGGCCCGCCAGGATGTTCAGCAGCGTCGACTTGCCGCTGCCGGAGGCGCCGACCAGGGCGACCAGGTCGCCCTGGGCCACCGTCAACTCCAGCCCCTGGAGCGCCTGTACCTCGATCCCGTCGCCGCTGAACACCCGCACCAGCCGGTCGCACACGATGGCCGTGCCCGCCTCGGGCGGCGGG
Organism: Streptomyces sp. NPDC028419; assembly: GCF_055565515.1. Taxonomy (NCBI): domain Bacteria; kingdom Bacillati; phylum Actinomycetota; class Actinomycetes; order Kitasatosporales; family Streptomycetaceae; genus Streptomyces; species Streptomyces sp. NPDC028419. The sequence continues at coordinate 408,973 of NZ_JBVHUE010000002.1, forward strand.
GCGGTGGTCGCGGCGAGCGCGCGCTGGCGCAGCTCCTCGTAGCTGGGGCCGGCCCGGCCGTCCGTTTCCCGCTCGCCCGCCGCCTGGGCGACCGCCCCGTCTGTCCGCTCGCCGCTCATCGCTGGTCTCCCGCTCTCAACTCGGTAGTGATCTGGCGTCGTCCCGACACCGCGGCCTCGGCCAGTACGGCCACCGCCACCAGGGCGGCCAGGCCCAGTGCCTGGACCAGTACGGGCCGCGCGCTGAACCGCAGGCCGTCCGCCACGGGCGCCCCGACCAGGGTGGAGAGGTCCACCGCCGGGCCGAGCAGGAGCACCGCGGCCGTCGCGGTCAGCGCTCCGCCGAGCGCCGCTGCCACGGCCTGCGGCAACGACTCGGTCAGCATCAACAGCATGCCCTGCCGGGGTCGAAGGCCCATCGTGCGCATCCGGGCCAGCAGCGCGGCCCGCTCGGGTGCCGCCCGTACCAGCGACAGCAGGACGGCCAGCAGGGCGAAGGCCGCGGCGCCGATGATCGAGGTCGTGAACAGCCGGACCGCGGCCGCCTGGAGCGGGTCGTCGGCCAACTCGTCCGCCATCCCGGCGCTGGTGCGCACCCGGAACTCGTTCGCGTGGGCGGCCGGCACGAGCGAGCGCACCAGCACCTTGAGCTTGTCCTCGGGGGGATTGCCCACCGCGTACCAGTAGTTGGGCTGCTGGATTCCCGCGATGGCGGCCGTGGCCGGACCCGCGGGCACGATGACCGTGGCCCCGACGGCGCCGGGCCGCACCGGCGTGCCGTCGACCGTGCCGCGCGAGGTGACCTGGAGCTGGCCGTCCCCGAGCCGCAGCCGCAGGGTGCCGCCGGGCGCCAGCTTGGCCAGCCCGGAGCTGAACAGCACGGGCAGCGGCGAGTCGGCCGTGCCGTTGCCCTTCCCGGCGAGCAGGGCCGGGTCGAAGGGCCCGATGTTGGCGCCCTTGGACAGTGCGGCGTAGGCCTTGGGTTCGACGACGACCACGCTCACCTGCGTGGTGAAGTGCGAGGCCGGAGCGTCGACGAAGGCGTCGTCGTTCGTCCACAGGCTGACGGAGGACCGTACGCCGGCCACCTTGTCCGCCGCCTTCACCAGCTCGGTCGGCAGGGTCTGGCCGGGGGGCGCGGCGATCTGGGCGTCGGCGGCGACGCTCACCCGGGTCGCGGACAGCCGGGCCTCGTCGGCCGCGTTCAACACGGTGGTCCAGAAGCCGCCGGTGGTCACGGCCAGCAGCAGCGCGACCAGCGGCAGCACCGGAGTGCGGCTGCGGCCCCCGTCGCCGCGCGAGGCGCGCGCCAGACCGAGGAAGCCGATCACCCCCCGGCTCCGCGCGGCCATCTTGGCCGGCAGGGAGACCAGCAGCGGGAGCAGCCGGGCCAGGAACAGCCCGCCGCACAGCGCGAGCAGCAGCGGGGCGGCGACCAACAACGGGTCGACGTCGGCGCCGGCCTGGGCGATGCCTCGCCCGCGGACCTCCGATACGGCGGCGCCGGTCGCCAGGAACACCAACAACTCGCCCACCGGGCGCCGCCAGCGGTTGCGCGGCCGCGGCGGCGCCAGCAGGACCAGGGCCCGCACCGGGAAGGCCAGCCACGCCAGCAGCGTGGCGGCCAGCGCGGTCGACAGCGAGGGCAGCAGCCGTGGCGTGGGCAGCAGGGCGAAGGCGAGCGCCATCGCGACCAGGGCCGCGGGGAGGACCGTCACCGCGCCCTCCGCGAGCAGTCTGCGCACGAGTCCGCCGCGCGAGGCGCCGCGGGCCAGCAGCAGCCGCAGCTCGAACTCCCGCCGCTCCCCGGCGAGCGCCGCCGCCAGGCACAGGACGACGAAGACGACTCCGGCGACCCCCGCGGGGCCGCTCACCCCCACCGGGGCGGCGGCCTGCTGCCGCTGCTTGGCCTCCGCCAGCAGGGCGGGCAGCGGGGAGGTGATCGTCAGGTCGAGCCGGCCCGACTCGCCGAGGAGCTCGGCGGCGGTGGACCCGGAGACGTACGAGGTGATCTGGCCGGTGGCGTCGGACAGTCGGTCCGCGCGCAGCTTGCCGGTGTCCAGCGGCAGCCGCCAGAAGTCGGTGCCGCCCTTGCCCCAGGCCGCGGCCCGCGGCAGGTCCTGGGCGCCGACGAGGGCGCCGGCGTGCCAGTAGGAGCGCGGTTCCTTGGTGACGGTGTAGCCGGTGCAGGCGCGGGCCATGCAGGGCAGGCCGGTCCAGACGGGATCGGCCTCGTCGTTGGCGGCGTAGAGGCCGACCACCACGGCCCGGTCGGCGTCCGGGGCCTGCGGGCCGTCGGCCTCGGTCCGGAGCACCGTGCCGAGCGGGGCCTTCAGGGCCTGCGACGCCCGTTGCGAGAGGGCGATCGGCACCGGCCCCTCGGTGTTGGCGCCGCTGGGCCAGCGGCCCGCCACCATCTTCAGGTGCCCCTCGGCCTCGCGCAGATACAACAGGCTGAGCTGCGGAGGAACGTCGTCCGGCGCGGCCAGCCCGGGAGTGCTGAGCGAGCGGGGCTTGTCGCCCAGCGTGCCGTGCACCGGGCCGCTCGCGGCCAGCGTGATGTTGCCGCCGGTCCGGGTCTTGAGCAGGCCCAGGATCCGGTCCAGGTCCTCCGGGGTCCCCGACCCGTTGGAGGAGTTGCCGGAGACCAGGACGCTGGTCTGGCCCGGCCCCTTGCCGCCCAGGAAGGCGCGCAGGGCCTGGTCCGCGCCCCGGTCCAGGGCGCGGGGCAGGGCCGCGCTCAGGAACACGGCGGCGAAGGCGAGTACGGCGGCCAGGACGGCGGCCGACGGCATGGCGCGCAGCCGGGTCCGCACCCAGGACGCGGGTCGTGTGGCCCGTGAGGCCGTACGGGCAGTGCGGATCATGACTCCTCCACCTGCCGCAGCCGAGCGGCCGTGTTCCGGTTGCGGCGGCCACCGAGGGTGGCGGCCAGCAGGGGGACGACGGCGATCGCGACGGTCAGCAGCAGTGTCCGGCCAGCCGGCAGGTCGACCAGTAGTTCGGGGAACGGGCGGCTGCCCGCGGGTGTCCGCACCATCAGCGGCACCACGAGATGGACGAGGGCGGCGCCGATGCCCACCCCGGCGGCGCTGCCGAGCCCGGCCAGGACCAGGCCCTCGGCCGCGGCGGTACGGGCCAGCAAACGCCGCGGCGTACCGAGGGCCAGCAGTACCGCGGATTCACGGGAGCGTTCCCGGGCGCCCGCCGCGGCGGCCGCGGCGAATCCGATCGCGGCGAGCACCGCGCAGGCCACGGCCAGCACGGCGAGCGCCCGCTGCGGGGCGGTGCTGAGCGGGTCGTCGAGCAGCGTGGCGGCCACCTCGTCGCGCAGCAGCACGTCCTGGCCCCCGGCCCCGGCCCCGGTCCGCAACGCGGCGGCGGCGCGCGCCGGCACCGGATCGTCGGCGGAGGTGCCGGGCAGCCACCACTCGGTGACCGCCGGCAGGGCGCGGGCGCCGTCCGCGGCCGGAAGCCGACCGACCAAGGACAGGTCGAGGGCGAGCGCGGTGTCACCGGCTACGGGCAGCGTGCCCACGGCGCGGGCGATCCGCACCCGGACGGTGGACTGCGCGAAGGGGACCGGCACCACGTCACCGACCTTCGCGCCGATGGCGGCGAGGTAGCCGCGGGTGGCGACCGCGGGCAGCTCCGCGGGGGGAACCGCGGCGCCCGCGGTCAGCACGATGGAGGTCTCTTCCCGCTTGGGCACGGTGGTGTAGCGCATCCGCAGCAGCGCGGGCCCGGTCGGGGCACCCGGTGCGGCCTCGGCGAGGAGGGCCGCGCTCGCACCCTTGGGCGGGTCCGACATGGTCCAGTCGGCGGAGCCCGAGGCCCCCGCACCCGGCGGCTGGACGGGGACGGCCGGGCCGTCCGCCGTCTCGGCGACCGCGAGCCGGTGGACCGTCAGCTCGCCGCCCACCAGGGGCGGCGGGTCCATCTCGTCGGCTTTCTGCGCGCCGTAGGAGAGGACCACCGAGAGCAGCGTCAGCGGCCCCGCGGGCTTGCCGACCGGACCGTCGGCCAGTGCGGCCAGGTCCACCGGGACGGTGGCCCGCCCGCCCCCCACGGGGAGTATCGGGACGGGGGTCCGGTAGGTCATCCCGAACCGGTCGCGCAGCAGCAGCTTCAGGTTGGGGGTGCCGCTGGGCGTGCCGGTGGCGCGCAGGGTCAGGTCGAAGTCGAGCCGTTGCGCCCCCGCGGGCAGCGGGATGCCGGTGGTGGGGTTGGCGGTGGCGGCGGGCCCGGTGACCGTGGCGAGCGCGGAGAACACCTTGTTCATCGGCTGTCCGTCGCGCAGGTCGGAGCGCAGCGGGACCCGGTCGCCCGCGCCCGCCGTGTCCAGCGCGAGCAGCTGCGCCGTGCGCCCGTCCGGCAGCGGCTGCTGCCCGCGGATCACCGGCACCACCCGGTCGCCGCCGGGCAGCGCCGCGTAGCGGCCGGCCTGACCGAGCTGGGTGAGCTGGCTGTTGGTGATGCGCAGGCCCCCGGCGGTGCGGTAGTCGGCCTGGTCGTACTGGGAGTCCGACCACGCGGTGTGCTGACCGAGGGCCAGCACCCCGCTGGACACGGCGAGCACGAGCAGGACCACCGGGCCGGTGGCCCGCTGGGGTCGACGGGCCAGCTGCCAGCCGACGAGCGCCGGACCGAGCCCCGATCCGCGCGCCGCCAGCCGGCCGCCGAGGCGTGCGGCGAGCGGCAGGATCCGCAGGACGAGCACCGCCCCCGCGCACAGTGCCAGGGTCGGCGCGGCGACGAGGACCGGGTCGACGCCGGAGGAACCGCTGCCGTCGGTGGCGGGCGCGGCGCCGTCGTAGCGGTCCAACTGCTGGTAGGCGAGGGCGGCCAGCGCCAGCAGCGCGATGTCCGCACCCGAACGCGCGGCCCCGGCCACCAGCTCCTGCCGCTTGCCGCCGTGCCGTTGTACGACGGCCGAGGCGCCCCGCAGCAGGGCGGGCAGCGTGCTCAGCAGTACGCAGCCGAGCGCGCACGCGGCGGCCACCGGCCACAGCGGCCAACTCGTCTCCCACACACCGGCGTTCGCGGTGACCGAGGTCCCGTGCGCGCGGGCCCCCGCGCCGTCGAGGAAGCGCAGCAACAGGGGGGCGAGCAAGGGGGCGAGCAGGGCCGCGGGCAGGGCCAGCAGCAGCGCCTCGACCACGGTCAGCAGTTCCAGCTTGCGCCGGGAGGCGCCGCGGGCCAGGAGCAGGTTCCGCTCGCCCTCCTGGTGCTTCATCAGGGTGTGCCCGACGATCAGCAAGGTGGCCGCGGTCAGCACGACGAGCTGGAGCTCGCCGATCAACAGGGTGGACCAGGCGACGGTGCGCGCCGAGCGCAACTCCGCCATGACCTTGGGTAGTTCGGTCCGCGCGTTGAGGGCGGAGGAGGTCTTGAGCGCCGCGGTCAAGGCCGCGGTCCGCTCCCCGATGGCCTCGGCCTCGGGGGTGTGGACCCCCGCGAAATCGGGGCTGAGGAGGGTGACGCGACTGTCCTGCGCCACACCGCCGACGGTGAAGGCGGAGTCGTCGACGAGCAGCGGGCCGTAGGTGGTGAAGCTGCTGACCTGGAAGCCGCGACCACCGACCGGGTCCAACTGCCAGTAGGGGGCGGCGGGGTCCGCGGCCCGGTACACACCGGTGATCAGCACGGTGAGCTGAGGCCCCTGGAAGCGGTCGTCGAGGCGTACCTCGGCGGGCAGTTGCGCCGCCGTCAGCCCCAGGCGGTTCAGCGCCGCCTCGGGCACGGCCACCGGCACGCGGGAGGCGACGGCGCCCGCGCCGACGGGCTGCGGCCACTGGCCGGCGACCAGCCGGGTCCGGGCCTTGTCGAAGGCGGCGAGCAGGGTCAGGTCCGCCTCGGGGACGGGCCCCCCGGGCGCGACGGCGGTACTCCCCGGCAGGCCGTAGGCGTGGCTGCGGGCCACGCTGTCGACGGCGACCGGCAGCTCGCCGAACAGCCCGCGGGCGAAGCCCCGTAGGGCCTCGTCGTCCTTGGGCCGGTCGGCCACCGGGTGGTAGCCGGTGACGACGACCGTGGACCGGGTGTGGTCCCGCCCCAGGAGGGACTGGCGCAGCCCCGCCTCACCCACGCCTCGGGTGAAGGCGAACAGAGCGGTGAGCACGGTCGTCGTGATCAGAACGGTGAACAACACGGCGGCAGCGAGGGACACACGCCCGCGCTGACGACGCATGACGAAGGCGAGCATGCGTGATATTCCTCCTACTACCGGACCATAGGTACCGGATAGCGGAGGATCTTGTCAGATTCGAACGGGCATGGGAAGGGCTTGTTTCCGCGGGAAAGGGATGAGCAAATGCGGATATCGGTAACCACATTGGGGGCTCCATGACCACGACCACGACCACGCAGCACGGGAGCGAATCGGCGACGCCCATGGTGGTGGTCGACGACGTGCACCGCAGCTTCGGCACCGGCGAACAGGCCGTGCACGCCCTGCGCGGAGTCTCCTTCGAGCTGCGAAGAGGCGAGCTCACCGCGCTGAAGGGGCGTTCCGGTTCCGGAAAGACGACCCTGCTGAACCTGGTCGGCGGCCTGGACGCCCCGACCAGCGGAGCCATTCGCCTCGACGGCACGGACCTGACCGGACTCGACGAGGGCGGGCTGCTGGCCCTGCGCCGCGAGCGCATCGGTTTCGTCTTCCAGTCCTTCGGCCTGATACCGGTGCTGACCGCCGCGGAGAACGTCGGGGTGCCGATGCGACTGCGCAAGGTCGCGGCCGCGCAGCGCGAGGAGCGGGTACGTACCCTGCTCGCGCTCGTCGGCCTCGCCGACCACGCGGCGCAGCGGCCGGGGGAACTCTCCGGCGGCCAGCAGCAACGCGTCGCCGTGGCACGCGCCTTGGCCAACGACCCCGACCTGATCATCGCCGACGAGCCCACCGGCCAGCTCGACTCCGAGACCGGCCACGCGATCATGGAGCTGCTGCGCGCCGTGGTGCGCAGCGAGGGCGTGACGGTTCTGGTCGCCACCCACGACCCGGCCCTGATGGACCTCGCGGACCGGGTCGTGGAGATGCGCGACGGCCGCGTGGTGGAGACGGGCGAGGAGGGGGCGCCGGCGCTGGGCGGCGACGGGAACGCGGCGGTGGGCGCGGGCGCGCACGCCTGACCGGCCCGGGCCCGGGCCCCGCCCGCCACCCGGCGCAGCCTGCCGATCCGGCCTGCCCCGGCCGGATTCCGCTTGACGCGTGCGGGGACGCGCGCCGGGACTGGCGCCGAGCCCGTTCGGATCCCGTCCGTAGCCCTTCCGTCGCCGGAGCATCACCCCATCGGGGCGCCCACCGCGGCGGGGAGCGGCCGGCCGTGAACCGGGCCGCCCGCCCCCGGACCGCCCGCCCCGGGCCGCGTCCCGCAGGCTCCGTCCCTCAGGCGCCGCTGTGGCGGAGCATCTCGTCGCGCTCGACGACCTTGACGCGCTCGCGGCCCTCCGCGGCGCCCAATGCCCGTTCGTGGGCGTCGAGCAGGTGCCAGCCGTCCCACGTGGTGTAGCGCACGCCGCGCTCGCCCAGGAAGGACGTCACGGCGTCCGGCTCCGGGTCGGTCGCGCCGGGCAGGCGCCCGCCGGCGTGGTCCTCCAGGAGGCAGGCGACGGTCTCGTTGGCATCGCCCTTGGTGTGGCCGATGAGACCGACCGGGCCGCGCTTGATCCAGCCGGTGACGTAGACGGCGCTCTGATGGGTCCCGTCGGCGCCGATCACCCGGCCCGCCTCGTGCGGGACGGTGCCCGAGAGCGGGTCGAAGGGCAGCTTGGGCAGCTCGTCGGAGTAGTAGCCGATCGCCCGGTAGACGGCCTGGACGTCCCAATCGGTGAAGCGGCCGGTGCCGCGGACGTTCCCGGTGCCGTCGAGCTCGGTGCGCTCGGTGCGCAGTGCGACCACGCGGCCGTCCTCGCCGAGGATCTCCTCGGGGGACTCGAAGAAGTGCAGGAACAGCTTGTGGGGCCGGGTGCCGGGGTCGCGGATGGCCCAGTTCTCCAGGGTGGAGGCCACCATGTTGGCCTGCTTGTTGGCGCGGCGGGTGGCGATCGAGCCCTCGTCGTAGTCGATGTCCTCGGGGTTGACGATGACCTCGATGGTGGGGGAGTGGTCCAGCTCGCGCAGCTCCATCGGGCTGAACTTGGCCTGCGCGGGTCCGCGCCGGCCGAAGACGTGGACCTCGACGGCCTTGTTCGTCCCCAGCCCGGCGTGCACGTTCGGCGGGATCTCGGTGGGCAGCAGCTCGTCCGCGGTCTTGGCCAGGATCCGGGCCACGTCCAGGGCCACGTTGCCCACGCCGAGGACGGCGACCTTCTCGGCCTCCAGGGGCCAGGTGCGCGGGACGTCCGGGTGGCCGTCGTACCAGGAGACGAAGTCCGCGGCGCCGTAGGACCCGTCCAGGTCGGAGCCGGCCAGGTCCAGGGCCCGGTCGGCCGTGGCGCCGGTCGAGAAGACCACGGCGTCGTAGAAGCGGTGCAGCTCGTCCAGGGCGATGTCGCCCGGGTAGTCCACATTGCCGAACAGGCGTATCTGGGGCTTGTCGAGCACCTGGTGGAGCGCGGTCACGATGCCCTTGATCCGCGGGTGGTCCGGCGCCACGCCGTAGCGGATCAGCCCGAACGGGGCGGGCATCCGCTCGAAGAGGTCGATGGAGACCCCCGGAGCCTGGGCGGCGTCGGACTTCAGGAGGGCGTCGGCGGCGTAGATGCCGGCCGGACCGGCGCCGACGATCGCTACACGGATGGGGCGGGACATGCGAGACGTTCCTCCAGGCAACGGGGACGGATGGTTCGAGACAAGCTCGCTCGACGGGTCCCCGGTAGCCGGTGGCGACCTATGGGTCCATAACTCGCGCTTATGACCCGCCGCCAAAATCCAAACAAGAATGTCAGACATAAGCAAATGGCGGTAAGTGACACAATCTCCGGCGCGCCCGCGCCGCCGCCGATACCCGGCTGAAACACGGTCGTGCGGTGCCCGAAGCACGCCCCTGACCAGCCAGAAGGCATCCTCCACCAGGCTGTGGGGGTACCCGGCGGCCGGTGTACACGACACCAGGAGGCGGTTGTTTCCGTGCTGAGTTCTCCACCGAGTTCCCCGAACCCCTCGACGGAGCCGTCCGCTCCGACCCCGACGGATCCGACCGGCCCCGACCCGACCGGTCCGCGCGCCGTGCCGCCCCGCCGGGGTCGGGCGATCGTGGTCGGCGCGCTGCTCTGCGCCCTGCTGATGGTCCTGCCCGACCTGGTACCGAACGGTTTCGGCAACTTGGGCAGCCTGCTCCAGACCCTGCTGCCCTGGACGGGGCTCGCCGTCCCCGTCCTGCTCGCGCTGGCGGCCGTACGCCGCTCCCGGCCGGCGGCCGCGGCCGCCTTGGTCCCCGCCGTCGCCTGGGCCTGCGTCCAGGGACCGGCGCTCATCGACAAGCGCGCCGGGGGCGGCGACTTCACCGTCGTCAGCCACAACGTCGACGAGGGGAACGCCGACCCGGTGGGCACCGCCCGCTCCCTGGCCGCCTCCGGCGCCGACCTGCTGGCCCTGGAGGAACTCTCCAGGAAGTCCGCGCCGACCTACGCGCGCGAACTGGCGGGCGCCTACCCCTACCACGAGGTGCGCGAAGGGGTCGGCCTGTGGAGCAAGCGCCCCCTGACCGACGTGGAGGCGGTGCCGATCATGCCGTGGACGCGCGCCCTGCGCGCCACCGTGGACACCCCGAAGGGGCCCGTCGCCGTCTACGCCGCGCACCTCGCCTCGGTACGGGTCCTCCCGACCGCGGGCTTCACCACGGCGCGCCGCAACGAAGCCGCCGGAAAGCTGGCGCAGGCGCTGCGCGCGGAAACGCTGCCCCGGGTGATCGTCCTCGGCGACTTCAACGGCTCGGTCGACGACTCGGCCCTGGGCGCGCTGACCTCGCCCCTGCGGTCGGCGCAGCGGGAGGCGGGCGACGGCTTCGGCTTCACCTGGCCCGCGTCCTTCCCCGTGGTCCGCATCGACCACGTCATGACGAAGGGGCTGGCCCCCGTCTCCTCCTGGACCCTGCCCGCCACCGGCAGCGACCACCTGCCGGTCGCGGCCGCGCTGAGGCTCTGACCGGTGGGAACCCTGGCTACGATGCGGGGGACGACGTCCGAATACCGACAGGTGGATGACATGTCGGAAACCCGGGGCCCGGACCCCGTCAGCATCCTCCTCGTCGAGGACGACGCCACGATCCGGCGCGCCGTCCAACTGGCCCTGGAGCGCTACGGATACCGGGTCGCGGTCGCCGGCGACGGACTCGACGGCCTGGAGGCGTTCCGGGCGGGCGGGCACGACCTGCTGATCCTGGACGTGATGCTGCCCCAGCTGGACGGGATCGGGCTGTGCCGCCGGATCCGCGAGGAGAGCCTCGTACCGATCCTGATGATGTCCGCGCGCGGTGACGCGCTCGACGTGGTCGCCGGGCTGGAAGCGGGCGCCGACGACTACGTCGTCAAGCCCGTGGACACCGCCGTCCTGGTCGCCCGCATCCGCACCCTGCTGCGCCGCGCGACGTTCGTCCCGACCCGGTCGCCGGCGGAGGCGGACGCCGCGGCCCCGCCGCCGCCCGCCGTGCTGACCTTCGGCGACCTCACCGTGGACACCCTCGGGATGGCCGTCCACCGGGCGGGCCTGCCCGTCCCGCTCACCCCCACCGAGCTGCGCCTCCTGCTGGAGTTCGCGGGCTCGCCCGGCGCCGTGCTCGACCGCCGGCGACTGCTGCGGGACGTCTGGGACTACGGCTGGGAGGGCGACACCCGCGTCGTCGACCTCTGCGTGCTGCGGCTGCGCAAGAAGATCGGCGCGGAGCGGATCGAGACCGTCCGCGGTTTCGGCTACAAGCTCGTCCGCGGCTGAGGGCCGGCCGCCATGGCGTTCCTCAACCCCCGCGCCCTGCGCTGGAAGGTCGCCGCGCTGACCGCCGCCGCCTGCTGCGCGGTCGCCGCCGTCATCGGCGTGCTCGTGCACGACGCGACGGCGCAGCGCGGGCGGCAGGCCGGCCTCGACCGGATCTCCACCCGACTGGCCGCGGCGGAGCGGGAGTACGACCGTACCGGCAAGGTGCCGCTCGACGTCGAGGTGCTGGCGCCCGGGAAGCTCGACGCCCCGCTCGCGCGCGAGCTCGCGCGCAAGGAACCGGGAGCCCTCTACGCGACCTGGTACGACGTGAAGGCCCCCAACTGGTACTGGCTGTGGGCGGCGAGGCCCGTCGCCGGCGACCGGGTGCTCGTCCTGCGGACGGACATGAGCATGGAGGTGCGCGGCCTCCAACTCCTGGACCGCAGCATCGTCACGTCCGTACTCGCCGCCCTCGCCGTCGTCGTTCCGCTCGCGGCCCTCGCCACCGAGCCGATGAACCGGCGGCTGCGCGGCGGCGCCCGGGTCGCCCGACGGATCGCCGACGGCGACCTCGACGCGCGGATCGGGGTCCGGGGACGGGCCCGGGACGAGATCGCCGAGATGTCCGCCGCCATGGACGAGATGGCCGCCGCGCTGCAACGCAAGCTGGAGGCCGAGCGGCGGTTCACCGCCGACGTCGCGCACGAACTGCGCACCCCGCTGATGGGCCTGGTCACCGCAGCGGGGCTGCTCCCCGACGACGACGAGGCGGCCGGGCTGGTCCGGGACCGGGTGCGCACGCTCGGCGCCCTGGTCGAGGACCTGTTGGAGATCTCCCGGCTCGACGCCGGGGCGGAGCGGGCCCGGCTCGACGCGGTGCCGCTCGGCGAGCTGGTCGTGGACGTGGTGCGCCGGACCGCCGCCGGCGACCGGGTCGCGGTCGAGGACGACCGCGTGGTGCAGACGGACCCGCGGCGGGTGGAACGGATCGTGGTCAACCTCGTCACCAACGCGCACCGGCACGGCGCGGCCCCCGTCGAGATCACCGTCACCGGCGCGCGGATCGTCGTCCGGGACCACGGCCCCGGCTTCCCCGCGATCCTGCTCGACGAGGGGCCGCAGCGCTTTCGCACCGGGGCCGCCGACCGGGGGCGCGGCCAGGGCCTGGGGCTGACCGTCGCGGCCGGTCAGGCCGAAGTCCTGGGCGCCCGGCTGGACTTCGCGAACGCTCCGGACGGCGGCGCGGTCGCCACCCTCGACCTGACCTCCGCGGCGCCGAAGGCCTGATCCGGGTACGAAAATTCGGTTCGGTCACCGAACTCTTTGGGTAGGGTGGCGCCATGACGCTCCCTCGCGACTACCAGGGCCAAGCCTGCGCGCTCTCCCGCTCGTTGGAGGTGATCGGCGAGCGCTGGACGCTGCTGATCGTGCGCGACGCCTTCCTCGGGGTGCGCCGGTTCGCGGACTTCGTCGCCCACCTCGGCGTCCCGCGCGCCGTCCTCACCGACCGTCTCACCGGCCTGACCCGGGCCGGGGTGCTCGCCCGGGTGCCCGACGGCGGCAAGCGCGAGGTCTACGTGCTCACCGACAAGGGCGTCGGGCTCTGGCCGGCCGTCCGCGCCCTCACCCTGTGGGGCGAGGAACACCACCCCGCGCCCGGTGGCCCCCGCCGCGCCTTCCGGCACGCCGACGACGACGCGTACGTCGCCCCCGACGGCCGGTGCACCGGGTGCGGAGCCCCCGTCGAGGCGGCGGACCTGGTGCTGGTGCCCGGCCCGGGGCTGGCGCCGCCGTCCCCGGACGACGACCCGGTCACCGCCGCCCTCCACCGGCCGCACCGCCTGCTGCGGCCGCTGCCCCTCACGAAAGGACCTTCCAGATGAGAATCCTGACAGTCGGCGCGGGCGCCGCGGGCGGCTACTTCGGCGCCCTCCTCGCCCGGGCCGGGCAGGACGTCACCTTCCTCGTGCGCCCCGGCCGCGCCGCCGCGCTGGGCGCGCGCGGGCTGCGGGTGAGCGGACAGGGCGAGGAGTTCGTCCTCGAACCCCGGCTCGCCACGGCCGACACGCTCTCGGGCCGCTACGACCTGGTCCTGCTCTCGGTGAAGTCGACGGCGCTCGCGGCGGCGGCGCACGACCTCGCCCCGGCCGTCGGCCCCGGCACGACCATCGTCCCGCTGCTCAACGGCATGGCCCACCTCGACTCCCTCGGCGCGCGGTTCGGGGAGCGGGCCGTGCTGGGCGGCGTGGCGAAGGTCGTCACCACCCTCGACGACGACGGCGACATCCTGCGCATGGCACCGCCCCGGGCCCTGCTCGTCGGGGAGAGCGGCCCCACGTCCGCGATCCCCTCCGCCCGCGTCCGGGAGATCCGCGAGGCACTGAACGGCGCCGGGATCACCAGCCCCGACGTCGAGGACATCGTCGCCGCGATGTGGCACAAGTGGGTCTTCATCACCACCCTCGCGGCCGTCACCTGCCTGATGCGGGGCTCCGTCGGCGAGGTCAACGCGGCCCCGGGGGGCGCGGAGCTGGGTCGGGCGGTCCTCGCGGAGGCCGCCGCGGTCTCGGCCGCCGCCGGGTACCCGGTCCCCGAAGCCGAACGCGCCGCGACGGCCGCGACCGTCACCACCGCGGGCTCCCCCCTCACCCCCTCGATCTACCGCGACCTGCAGGGCGGTCGTCCCACCGAGGTCGAGCACCTCTTCGGCGACCTGATCGCGCGCGCCCGCGCCCTGTCGGTCCCGGTCCCGCTGCTGGAACTGGCGACCCTGCACCTGCGCGTGCACCAGCGTCGCGTGACGAAGGAGTAGCGCGCGCCGAGCGACCGCGTCCCCCTCCCGTGCGGGTTACCCGGTGTAGTCGTCGGGTAACAAGTCGACGGAGAGGGAGGGGATCATGGGGAAACGCATGCGCACGCGGGGCGACCGGTGGGGCACGGCCGTGGTGGTCGGGGGTGGGCACGCGGGGCTGGTCACGGCCCGCGTCCTGGCGGATCACTTCCGCGAGGTGGTGATCCTGGAGCGGGACGCGGTCGACGAGGACACCGGCACCCATCCGCACGCGCCGCAGGGCTACCACGCCCACGCCGTACTGGCCAAGGGCTCACAGGTCCTGGAGGCGCTCTTCCCGGGCCTGCGCGCCGAGATGGAGGAGCGGGGCGCGCCCGTCTTCGACTACGGGGAGCGCATCGACTTCCTGCTGCCCGCCGGGCTCGCGCCGCGCTGCCGGACGGGGGTGCGGGTCCAGTCCTTCACCCGCGACGAGCTCGAACGCAGGCTGCGGCGGCGGGTGATGGCCCTGCCCGGTGTGCGGCTGGTGCCCTCGGCCCGCTGCGAGGCCCTGGTCGCGGGCCGGCCCGGCAGCGTCGGCGGCGTCACCTACCGGGTGGTCGGCGCGGACGACGCGGACGGCTCGGACGGCGCGGGGGAGAGCGTCGAGCTGGCGGCCGACCTGGTCGTCGACGCCTCGGGGCGCGCCGGCGGACTGGACCGCCGCCTCGCCGACCTGGGGGTGCCCGTGCCCGGCAGACGTGTGGTCAAGGCGAAGATCACCTACACCTCGATGAGTTTCGACCGGCCCGAGAAGAACCCGCCGGACTTCGACATCGCCTACCAGATGACGTTCGCGCCCCGGATCTCCCGTGGCGGCGTCATCCTGGCCGTCGAGAACAACCGCTGGATGTGCTCCCTGTTCGGCTTCGGGGACGAGGCGCCGCCCACCGACGACGACGGCTACCTCGGCTTCGCCCGGAGCCTGGGCAACCCCCACCTCGCGGGCCAGCTCGAACAGCGGGAGCGCCCGGAGAGCGTCCACCGCTACGTCAACGTCAACAACCAGTGGAACCTCTTCCACCGGAGCAAGGCCTGGCCCGAGCGCCTGCTCGCCGTGGGGGACTCGGTCTGCGTGTTCAACCCGGTCTACGGTCAGGGGCTCACCGTGGCCGCGATGGAGGCCGAGCTCCTCCAGGGCATGGTGACCGAGCTGCGGGTCAAGGGCCGTGGTCTGGACGGGCTCAGCCGCCGCTACCAGGGGCGGGTGGCCCGGTTGCTGGTCGCCCCCTGGACGCTGTCGAGCAACTCCGACCTGATGTGGAACCGCGACGGCCAGCCGCTCCCGGCCCGGATCGCCCACTGGTACAACAAGCACCTCTTCGCGGTGTCGGCCCGGGACCCGCGCGTGTGGACCCGCTTCGTCGGGGTCGTGAACATGGTGGCCTCGCCCGCGACGCTCTTCCACCCCTCGGTGGTGCGCAAGGTCGTCGCCCAGGCGCTGTCCCAGCGCGGAGCGCCCCGGCGCACGCCCAGCTGACCGGGGGCGCACCCACGGGGGTGCGAACCCATATGGCGGATGGTTTTTCGGACGGAACGGAAATCCCCGGACGCGCCTGCGCGGCAGGTCCGGGGATATTACCCAGGATCCGGGCGCGGCGCGAATGCGTCGTTCTCACGAAAGGGGCACTGGGCGCGCGCCGCGGACGCCTCCATGATGCGAACGATCCACGAAACATTCGCTTCGAAATGGAAGAGGGATCGATTCCATCATGCGCATCGCCCGTCCCCTCGTCATGGCTTCCCTGGCCCTGGTCGCCGCCCTCGGCACGGCCCCCGTCGCCTTCGCGGCCCCGGCCGCTCCGCCCGGCCCGACCGCCTACAACTGTTCCACCGGCTGGTTCTGCATCTACAGCGGCTGGGACGGCACCGGAACGCGCTGTCAGTGGCAGAGCGCCCAGCGCGCGAACACGGCCGACGACTGCAGCTTCATCCGGAGCGGCCAGAACGTCCGGTCCGTCGCCAACAGCACGGGCCAGCGCAAGCAGTACTACACCGGAACCAATTACAACAACCGCGTCGGCTCGACGCCCTCCGGCGGCAGCGGAAATCTCCAGGGCAGTTATCAGATCCGTTCCTTCAAGCCGCAATGACGCCCCTTCGGTAATCCAGCATTGAATTACCGAATGCGTGGTGGTGATGAATGCGGCGGGCTCCGGCCCGTGGCCGGGTGCCGGCCGGGAACCCCCGGCCGGCACCCGGCCTCAGTCGTCCTGCGGGGGCCCCGGCAGCGGCTGCTCCGACCAGATGACCTTGCCCTCGGGCGTGTACCGGGCACCCCAGCGGCGGCTGAGCTGGGCGACCAGGAACAGTCCACGACCGCCCTCGTCCGTGGTGGTGGCGTAGTGGAGCCGGGGCGAGCTGCTGCTGGCGTCGAACACCTCGCAGGTCAGCACACGGTCGAAGAGGAGCCGCACGCGGACCGGCTGCGCGCCGTGCCGGATGGCGTTGGTGATCAGCTCGCTCAGCACCAGTTCCGTGGCGAAGGAGAGCTCCGACAGGCCCCAGTCCGCCAGCTTCGCCACCGCGCGGGCCCGCATCGACGCGACGGCGCTCGCGTGGAACGGCACCTCCCACTCGGCGATGCGGTCCGGGTCCAGGGCCGACGTACGGGCGACCAGCAGCGCCACGTCGTCGCGGGGCCGCGCGGGCAGCAGCGCCGCGAGGACCGTCCGGCAGGTGTCCTGCGGCTTCGACTCCGGATCGGTGTGGGCCAGGGCGGTCCGCAGCAGGTCGAGCCCCTCGTCGATGTCACGGCTGCGGTCCTCGATCAGGCCGTCGGTGTAGAGCACCAGCTGGGTGCCCGCGCCCAGCTGGAGTTCCGTGGACTCGAAGGGGAAACCGCCCAGTCCCAGCGGCGCCCCCGCGGGCAGCTCCGGGATCTCCACGGCGCCGTCCGGCCGCACCAGCACCGGGGGCATGTGCCCCGCCCGCGCCACCGTGCACGTCTGGGTCACCGCGTCGTACACGGCGTACAGGCAGGTCGCGCCCAGCAGGCCGGTGTCGGCCCCGCCCTCGCCGCCCTGGCCGATGTACTGCACGAGGTCGTCCAGCCGGGACAGCAGTTCGTCGGGGGGAAGGTCCAGGGAGGAGAAGTTGAGCACGGCGGTGCGCAGCCGCCCCATGGCAGCCGCGGCGTGCAGTCCGTGGCCGACGACGTCGCCGACCACCAGCGCGACCCGGCTGCCGGGCAGCGGGATCACGTCGAACCAGTCGCCCCCCACGCCGGACTGGGCGGGCAGGTAGAAGTGCGCCACCTCCACCGCGCTCTGTTCGGGCAGCTCGCGCGGCAGCAGGCTGCGCTGGAGGGTCACGGCCAGGGCGTGCTCGCGGGTGTAGCGCCGCGCGTTGTCGATGGTGATCCCCGCCCGGGCCACGAGTTCCTCGGCGAGCGAGAGGTCCTCCTCGTCGAAGGGCTCGGGCTTGTCGGAGCGCCAGAAGTTGACCAGTCCGAGGACCACGCCCCCGGCCTTCAGCGGCGCGGTGATGAGCGAGTGCACCCCGTAGTCGAGGATGGACTGGGCCCGCGCCGGCTCCTGCGCGTACCAGCCCGCGGCGTCGGCGAGCCGGGGGATGAGCTCGGCCCGCCCGGTGTCCAGGGCCCGTGCCTGCGGGGTGGAGGGGGCGAAGACGATCAGCCGGCCGCGCGGGTAGAGCGGCACGTCGTCCCGGATCCCGCTGAACCCGGTGCGGCGCAGGTCCGGAGCCGCGTTGGTGGGCTCGTCACCGTGCAGGACCGCCTCCGCGAGCTCCACGGTCGCGAAGTCGGCGAAGCGCGGTACGGAGACGTCGGCCAGCTCCTGGGCCGTCCGCTCCACGTCCAGGGTCGTGCCGACCCCCACACCGGCGTCGTAGAGCAGCTTCAGCCGCCGCCGGACCGCCTCGGCGCGGGTGCTCAACACGCGCATCTCGGTCGAGTCCCGGATCGTGACCGCCGCGCCCTCGGGCCCGCCGCCGGGACGCGTCGGCCGCTGGTTGATCACCAGCAGCCGCTCCCCGGCCTCGTGCACCTCGTCGCTGGCGACCCGGCCGGACAGCAGCAGGTCCGCCACGTGCCCGTCCAGCGGCAGCTCTCCGACGAGCTGTCCCTCGGCGTCGGCGGGCAGCCGCAGCAGCCGTTTCGCCTCGTCGTTGGCCAGCAGGAGCCGTCCCGTGCCGTCGGTGATCAGCACGCCCTCGCGGACGGCGTGGAGCACCGCGTCGTGGTGCTCGTACATCCGTGTCATCTCCAGCGGCCCGAGCCCGTGCGTCTGCCGTCGCAGACGCCGGCTGATCAGTGCCGCGCCGGCCGTGGCCAGACCGAGGCCGGCCGCGCTGGCCCCGAGGATGACGGGGAGCTGCCGGTCGAAGACGCCGGTGACGTTGTTCACCGTGAGCCCGGCGGAGACCAGGGCCACGACGGGCCCGCTGTCGCCGTCGGTGAAGACCGGCACCACGGCCTGGATCTCCTTGCCCAGGGGCCCCCGCACGCTCTCGGTCTGCACCCGGCCGGCCAGGGAGGGCTCGATCGTGCCGACGAACCGTTTCCCGATCCGGTCGGGCAGCGGGTGGGTGTAGCGGATCCCGTGGGTGTCCATCACGACGATGAAGTCCACCCCCGCGTCCCTCCGGGCGACCTCGGTGAGCGGCTGGAGGATCTTCGACGGGTCGGGAGCGCGGAGCGCGTCGAGCAGGCCGGGGGAGTGCGCGAAGGTCTGGGCGACCGCCACCGACCGGTTGCGGGCCTCGCGGTCGACGTCGTGGCGGGACTGGAGCAGCAGGGCCAGCACCGCACCCGCCGCGAGCAGCACCACGATCGCCACCTGGAGGATGAAGACCTGTCGGGCGACGCTGCGCCGGCGGTTCCGGCTCAGTGACCGCACCGACGTCCCCGGTACGGGTTGCAAGGATGGGTCACCAACCCTTTGTAGCACTGCCGGGCGCCCGGGGTACGACCGACGGCGTTTCCCACGCGGTCCGGTGGCGCGGACGGGCCGGAAAAACCCGGTGCCGTGCCCGGACGGGTTCCCTACACTCGCTACTGCGTGCCGCCACGAGATCGCGGTGCGCATGTCGTCGATCCACCGAACGAGGGGAGCAGGGCCGTGTGTGAGCACACCACCGTCCTCGTTCCCCGGTCGCGGTACGACGTGATCTTGGTGTCCTCGGTTTCCCGGTGACGGCTGCGCGGCCGTCACCGGACGTCCGGGCGACGGGTGCAGGTTTCCTCCCCTCCGACCGGTGATCCGGTCCCGCGGCGTGCCCGCGGGCCGCCGCCGCAGCTCCGCCCGCCATCGCGCAGCCCTCTTGCCGCACACCTCGGAAAGGCCTCGGGCCATGCGCACCGAACCCACCACCACGATCATGACGACCACCGCGAGCACCGCGAACGGCATCGCCGCGATCCGCAACCTCGGCATCCTGGCGCACGTCGACGCGGGGAAGACCACCCTCACGGAACGGGTCCTCTACGCCACCGGCGCCACCTACAAACGCGGCGAGGTCCATGACGGCACCACCGTCACCGATTTCGACCCGCAGGAACGCGACCGGGGGATCACCATCTTCGCGGCGGCGGTCAGCTGCACCTGGGACGGTCACCGGATCAACCTGATCGACACACCGGGACACGTCGACTTCTCCGACGAGGTGGAGCGGTCCCTGCGCGTGCTCGACGGGGCCGTCGCGGTCTTCGACGCCGTCGCGGGCGTGGAACCGCAGAGCGAGTCCGTGTGGCGTCAGGCCGACCGGCACCGGGTGCCGCGCATCGCGTTCGTCAACAAGATGGACCGCGTCGGCGCCGACCTCGACGCGGCCGTCACCTCGCTGCGCGAGCGACTCCACGTCGTCCCGCTGGTGGTCCAGCTGCCCATCGGGCGGGAGGACGGCTTCACCGGCGTCGTCGACCTCGTCCGGATGCGCGCGCTGGTCTGGAGCGCCGCCACCGCCGCCACCGGCAGTGGTCCGCAGACCTGCGAGGTGCTCGCCGTGCCCGAGGAGCTGCGCGAGGAGGCGCTGCGCCGACGACGCCTGCTGGAGGAGCAGGTGGCGGAGCTGCACCCGGTCGCCCTGGAGGAGTACTGCGCCACCGCGGCGCTCACCCCGGCCACGCTGGTCACCGCCCTGCGCGAGCTGACCCACGGGGGCGATGGCGTGGTCGTGCTGTGCGGATCGGCGTACCGCGACCGGGCCGTCGAGCCGCTGCTCGACGCCGTGGTGGCGTACCTGCCCGCACCGACGGACGTACCGCCGGTCCGGGGCACCTTGGACGGGACGGAGCAGGAACGCGCCGCCGATCCCTCGGCGCCGTTCGCCGCGCTGGCCTTCAAGGTGAACGCGACGGCGACCGGGCGGCTGACCTGCCTGCGCGTCTATTCGGGAACGATGAGGAAGGGGGACACCGTGCTGGACACGACGGCCGGCCGCACCGAACGCATCGGCCGGATCCTGCGGGTGCAGGCCGACCGGCACGCCGAGGTGGACCGGGCCGTGGCCGGGGACATCGTCGCCGTGGTCGGGCTCAAGTCCACCCGCGCCGGCGCCACCCTGTGCGCACCGGGCGCACCGCTGCTCCTGGAACCGCCCACGGTCGCGGCGCCCGTGGTGTCGGTGGCGGTCGAGGCGCGCGGCGCCACGGACACCGGACGGCTGTCCACGGCGCTGGCCCGCCTGGTCGAGGAGGACCCCTCGCTGGTCGTGCGGACGGACCGGGAGACCGGTCAGACCCTGCTGTCGGGTCTCGGCGAGCTGCACCTGGAGGTCGCGGTGGAGAAGCTCCGGCGCGGCCACGGCCTGCTCGTCGACGTCGGCAGGCCGCGCGTGGCCTACCGGGAGACGGTGGCGCGCGGGGTGTCCGGGCTGGTCTACCGCCACGTGAAGCAGGACGGCGGAGCCGGTCAGTTCGCCCACGTGGTGATCGACGTCGAGCCCCTGGACGTCGAGGACCGGGACGTCGAGGCCCCGGACGCAGCGGGCCGCGGCGACGGCGGACTCGTCTTCCGGTCGTCGGTCGTCGGCGGCCGGGTGCCGCAGGAGTACGTCCGCGCGGTCGAGGCCGGGTGCCGGGACGCGCTCGTCGAGGGTCCCCTCGGCGGCCATCCGGTGACCGGGCTGCGGGTCACGCTGACCGACGGGGCCACGCACTCCAAGGACTCCTCGGAGATGGCCTTCCGGGCGGCGGGGCGGTTCGCCCTGCGCGAGGCGCTGCGCGCGGCCGAGATGGAGCTGCTGGAACCGGTGGTCGAGGTCGTCGTCACCGTGGCCGAGGACGCGGTCGGCAGCGTGCTCGGTGACCTGGCGGCCCGGCGCGGCCGGGTCTCCGGCTCGGTCACCCGGACCGGGACCACGACCGTCACGGCGGCCGTGCCGCTGGCCGAACTCTTCGGCTACGCGTCGCGCCTGCGCAGCCGGACCCAGGGTCGGGGGACCTTCACCTCCCGGCCGACGGGGTACGCCCCCGTACCGGCGACGGTGCGCGAGCAGGTGCTGACGGCCGGCTAGCGGGCCCTCGTTCCCGTCGGGAACCTCGGGAACGGGCAGGGCCCCCGCCTTCGGGCGGGGGCCCCGCGGTGGTGTCCCGCGGTTGCCCCGAATTCGACTGACCCCGCCACCACCCTGCTATGTAATGTCACATGGCATGATGATCTTACGTGGTACGGCCCTCGCCGCCGCCCTGCTGGGCGTGACCGCGGTCCTCCCGCCCGCCGTCGCGCACGCCGCGGCCCCGTCCGGCTGTGGTTCCTCCGCCTCCGCCTCCGCTACGGCCCCCGCCTCCGCCGCCGCGGACCCCGCTTCCACCGTCGATCCGGAACAGGCCCGGCTCGCCGACCCGCGGACCGCCGCCTTCACGGAGCGGGCCGCCTTCGGTGACTTCGTACGCCGCTTCCCGGCCGCGCTCTGCGGCGCGCGCGACGCCGCCGAGGCCGGCCGGCTCCTCGACGCCTGGGGCGAGGCGCTGTGGCAGGCCTCCGTGAACCGGGCCCAGGGGCGGCGCCCCGGCGGGGACCTGCCCGCCGGGGACGACCGCCCGCTGTACTGGACCCGCTTGCGGATGACCGTCCAACTGGCCGATTGGCGACCGGGGTTCCCGGTGGACCGGGCGGCCCTGCGGACCCGCTTCGAGGACGCCTCCCGGGGACTCACCGCCAACGACTTCCGCGGCGCCCCCGGCGTGCGCCGCCTGTTCGTCAGCGGATTCGACCCCTTCGGCCTGGACAGCGAACCGCGCCGGGCCAACCCCTCCGGCTCCGCGGTCCTGCGGCTCAACGGCCGCCGCGTGACGCTCGCCGACGGCACGCCCGTGGAGATCCGGGCCGTCGTCCTGCCCGTGCGCTACGCCGACTTCGACGCCGGCATCGTGGAGCGCGCCTACGGCCCCCGCCTCGCGGCCGGGCCCCGGGCCGCCGACATGATCACCAGCATCAGCCAGGGCTATCCCGGGATCTTCACGCTGGAGGCCTGGGCCGGTCGCGCCCGGTCGGCGGACCCCTACCCGGACAACGCCGCGGCCCTCTCGGGAGGCACCTACGACCACCCCGTCACGGCGCCGGGCATGGGCCCGGGAGCGGAGTTCCTGCGCACCACCCTGCCCACCGACGCCATGACCGCCGTCCAGAGCCCCTTCCCGGTCCGGCTGAACACCACCGTCACCGAGATCCCCGCCGGCGAGCAGCGGCCCGTGGACCGCGAGGACGGCCCCACCCCCGGCTCCCGCGCCGTCGCGGGTGGAGGCGGCGGCTACCTCTCCAACGAGGTCGCCTACCGCTCCAACCGGCTCCGCACGGAACTGAACCCCCGGCTCCCCGGCGGCCACCTGCACACCCCCGTCCTGACCGGGCTGCCCGCGGACCCGGCCCGGCTGAGCGACGCCACCTTCGAGCAGAACGAGACGGCCATCGCCGACGAGGTGCTGGCGATCCTCCGGAACTCGTCCCGGCCCGCCGCCCCCGGCTCCACGCCGACCCTGCCCTGACGGTGCGGGCGGTCGGGGTGCCGGGGTGGCACAGTGGACACCATGTGTGGCCGCTATGCCTCGACCCGCGCCCCGGCCGACCTGGCCGGGCTCTTCGACGCCCACTGGGATCCCGGTGAGGCGCTCGCCGCGAGCTGGAACGTGGCGCCCACCGACCCCGTGTGGGCCGTGCTCGAACGCGCGGACCGCGACGGCGGCGCGGTGGAGCGGCGGCTGCGGCCGCTCCGCTGGGGCCTGGTGCCCTCGTGGGCGAAGGATCCGGGGGTCGGCTCCCGGATGATCAACGCGAGGGTGGAGACCGTCCACGAGAAGCCCGCCTACCGCAAGGCGTTCACGAAACGCCGGTGCCTGCTGCCCGCCGACGGCTTCTACGAGTGGGAGGCCGTCCCCGCCACGGACCGGGCGAAGGCCTACAAGCAGCCGTACTTCATCGCGCCCGAGGACGGCGCCCCGATGGCGATGGCGGGGCTGTACGAGTACTGGCGCGATCCGGCCGTCGCGGACCCCGACGATCCGACCGCGTGGCTCACCACCTGCACGATCATCACCACCGAGGCCACCGACGCGGCGGGCCGCGTGCACCCGCGCATGCCCCTCGCCCTGCACCGGGACGACTACGGAGCCTGGCTCGACCCCACCCGCCACGACACCCACGAACTGCGCGCCCTGCTGCACACCCCGGCCGACGGTCTCCTGGCGGTGCGCGCGGTGTCCACCGAGGTCAACAGCGTCCGCAACAACGGCCCCCAGCTCCTCGCCCCGGCCGGCGGTGCGGCGCCCGCGCCCCCGGAGTAGCCTCGGCGCCGGGGCCCGGCCGGGCCCATGTGGGCCATACCGTGGGGGAGTTGGTCGCAGACCATGATTGCCGAAGTGTCCGTGGGGGTGGCCTGGGCGCTCGTGGTGGCCGCCGCCCTGATGCGGTTCGGGTTCGGCGCGCGGCCCGCGCCCGACCCGGCCCGGCAGCGGCCGTTGTCGCCGGTCGAGATCGCCCTGCTGCGCGGGGGCCGCCGGGCGGCGGTACAGACGGCTCTGGTGGAGCTGCACCTGGCGGGCGCGGTGGAGGCGACGTGGCCGGGGGCGGTCCAGCGCGTCGACACCGCGGCGCCCCGGGGCGGCTCCGGGCTCGCCCGGGCCCAGTACAACGTGCTCTTCGGGCACATGCACCCGCGGCGCCTGTGGGTCATCGAGCGGGTGAGCCGGGCGGTCGCGGCGGAGGCCCGGGAAGCGGAACGGACCGGACTGCTCCTGACCAGCCGCCGGGTGGTCGCCGTACGCGTCGTGCTGCTGCCCGCCCTCTGCGCGGCGGTGGTCGGGTCGGTGGCCGATGCGGCGGACGGACCGTGGCACGTGCTCGCCCTCGCCGCGGGCGCGTTCGCCCTGATGCTGGGCGTCCTGCCGCGCCGCACCCACAAGGGCGCGGCGCTGCTGGCCCGACTGCGCGGTGAACGGATCGGAGTCCGGCGGGCGACCGTCCGCGCACCCGCCGAACTCCTCCTGAACGTCGCCCTGTTCGGCACCCCGGTGCTGCGCGAGCAGCTGCCGAGGTTCACCGAGGAGAGCGGCCTGCTCACCCGGCCGCCGAGGGAACCCATGCACCGGGGCGGCGGCTCCTCCTGCGGGGCCGTGTCCTGCGGCGGCTAGTAGGGCTCTGTCACGTGCTGTCGTAGGGCTGCCGCGTGGTGGGTCGTCGGCAGGTTGGGGCGCTGCTCGGCGCCCCGGGGTGCCCCCGCACCGCACGCTCCCTTCCCGCGAGCGCGACAGGGTCGAGGGCGTCGATCGCGAGCGCCCGGTCGAAGTCGTCGAGGGCGGCTGTGAACCTGCCCATCAGGAGGTAGGTCTCGCCCCGGTAGGCGAACGCCTCAACGCTTCGGGGGTCGATCGCCACAGCGCGGTCATGGTCGGCAAGCGCCTTCTCGAAGAGGCCTTGACGCCGGTGTGCGGCCCCGCGATAGGTGTACGCATCGCAGTAGTCAGGGTCGATCGTCAGCACCTGTTCCAGGTCGGTGAGCGCCTCGTCGAAGCGTCCGTACTGCAAGAGGACGGATGCCCGGGTGCAGAGGCTGATGGTGCGCAGGACGGGGGTGCCGCGGTCCGCGTCGGCCAGGACCTGATCCGCGTCCGAGAGAGCGTCCTCGAAGTGCCCCAAGCGGAAATGAACCTCGGCGCGCATGACGAGTGCGGGGAGAAAGTGCGTGATGGCCGTCATCAGGTCGAGGTCGGTGACCGCCTCGTGATAACGGTGCGTCCGGGCACGGAGGTACGCGCGATGGTAGAGGCCCTCGTGATAGCCCGGGTTGAGATCCAGGGCTCGGTCGAAGTCGAGCAGTGCCTCGTCGAAACGTTCGAGGTTCGTGTAGACCTCACCGCGCTTGATCAGGACACGGACATCCTCCGGTGCTGCCTCGATGACGTGGGTGAAGTCGTCGAGTGCCTCGAGGAAGCGGTGCGAGCGATTGTTCGCATCACCACGGCGGGTGAGCATCGAGAGGTCTCCAGGCGCGAGAGCGAGTGCGCGGGTGAAGTCGGCCAGCGCCGCGGGCAGCCGATTCAGGGCGAGGTGGGCGTCACCGCGGCGAGCGAGGACGGAGGCGTTGGCGGGCCGCAACCGGTGTGCCCGGTCAAGGTCGGACAGCGCTTCCTCGTGCCGATCGGTTCGGTTGAGGACGCCGGCCCGGTGAAAGAGCACGGTCGCGGAGTCGGGTTCGATCCGCAGGGCGTGGTTGAGATCCGCGAGTGCTTGGTCGTACTGCCTGCCCGCGTGATACTTCAGGCCGCGGCCGGTGAGCGCGACGACATCGTCGGGGTCGGTCTGCAAGGCGCGGCTGAAGGTCTCCACCGCCTCCTCATTTCTGCGGCGCACGCCGAAGGCGAATCCAGGCTCGTCGGGGTCTTCCCGGATCGGCGGCACATCATCGCTTTCGATGCCCTCGGTCGTCCGCCCCCGGTTTCCGCTCCGGCCGCTCCGGCTGCTCCGCCCCGGGTCGTCCTCGCCGACTTCCCTGGCGATGCGGTCGACGGTGTCGCCGTCGGTAGCGTGGACGGTGGCCACCCGGACCAGCACCGCATCGATGTCGTCGGCCTCCGGGTCCACCGAGGACGACTCCGGCTCGAGCAGGGCCGATACGGAAACGGATGCGGATGCGGATGCGGTCTGGTCGAGCGGGAAACCGCCTGGGGGCGGTCCGTTCCCGCGCACCCGGTCGAGCTCGTGGTTGAGCTCGATGATCTCATTCTGCAGACGGCTGGCGAGGTCCTCGGCCTGCGACCTCCTCGCTTCGGCCCGCGCCAGCTCGGAATCGGCCGTGGCGCGTTGGACCTGCGCCCGCGCGAGCTTGGCTTCCGCTTCCTCCTGAACTTCCCTGCCGACAGCCTTTGGAAGCGGCTCCCGTTCCTGGCTGAGCAGGTCGACACGCCTCTCAAGCCACTGGATGATGCCGAGCAGGATCCAGCAGAGCCGCGCGTAGTTGTCGGCGGCCTGGCGGAGCTGCGCCTGCTGTTCCATCGCGTGAGTGAGCTGCTTGTACGTCTCGATGTGCTGCGCCATGACCGTGACGAGTTCTACGGACCCGGGCGCTCCGGCTCCGGGCAGACCGGCTCTCGCGGTGGTGCGGGGCGGGTGCTCGGCCTGGTCCAGCAGCGCGGCCGCCTCGCTCTGGCGTCGTTCGCGCAACGCCGGGTCGACCGTCGCGGCGACCAGGCGGGCGACGAACTCCGGGGGTGGGATCCGCCCGCCCAAGTGGGTGCTGATCTGGCTCGTGGAGAGGCCGATCTCCTGGGAGAGCACGGCGAGGGTCTTGCCCGAGCGGTCCACATGGGCCCGGAGGACCTCCGCGAGCTTCCGCGCCTGCTCGTTGACCGGCCGGATCGGCGTCCGCCACCGGCCGCCGCGCCTGTCAGCTCCTGCCACCGCGCACTCGCCCCACACTCCTTGCAACGGGCTGCGCGATTGTCCGGTCCGTTCGGGACAACCGCTGCTCTGTCCGGAATCTACCTGCGCTGTCCGGTCCACAGGTTCCGAACAGCTCAACTCCCCTTCACCGTCTGCCTTCGACCCGCACCGCGGTCCCGACCCGAAGGACAGAACCCGTGAACGACCTCCTCTCCATCGCCGCCGACGCCCTCTCCCTGATCGGCTCGGCCCTCACCATCACCCTCGAGATCCGCCGCGCCCGCCGTCGGGCCAAGAACGGTCAGGACGACGACGGGGGGAGCCAGACGGCCTGAGGATCGTCCGTCGCCGAGCGGGATTCCGTGCCACCGCTGTTGCCCCGGCCTGTGCCGGGGCGGCCTCGGCTGGACGACCAGCCGACCAGCCGACCGGACGGCCCTCAACGGGAGCCCGTGAGCGTTCCGCACCGGGTTCGCGTGACGGGACGTCGCCCGAGAGCACCTTCGGCGGCGAGCGCAGCCTGGCCCCCTGGGCGCGCTGGGCGTGCTGGTGCCCACGTGGTTGAGGCCGCCGGGGTCGACACCGTCGACGTCGATCCGTGGCAGCTCCCGCTCGACCACGGTGCTTGAATGGACCGTCGTTCCCGATCCGGCAAGGAGAAGCGCTGTGCCCCTGGTCTCTGTCGTGATGCCCGTGTACAACTCGGCGGCCACCCTCGGCGCAGCGGTCCGGTCGGTGCTCACGCAGACCCACAGTGACCTGGAGCTGCTGGTCACCGACGACCGGTCCTCCGACAGCTCCATGGACCTGCTGAGCGAGTTCGCCGCGCAGGACGAGCGCGTCCTGGTGCAGTCCGCGCCCGAGCAGGGCGGCGCGGGCCGGGCCCGCAACCTCGCGATCGCCCGGGCCCGCGGGGACTACGTCGCCTTCCTCGACAGCGACGACATGTGGCTGCCGGAGAAGACCGAGAAGCAGCTCGCCTTCGCCGCACACGCCACCGCACCGCTGACCTTCACCTCGTACTTCAAGATGGACGCCGACCACGCCGGAGAGAGCACCGACTGGACCCCGAACGGGCGGGTGGTGCGTGCCCGCGAGCATGTGGACTACCGGGCGATGCTGGTCCGCGACCACATCGGCGCCCTCACCGCCATGTACGACCGCAACGCCTTGGGCACCAGGCTGATGCCGGAGATGCGCAAGCGTCAGGACTACGCCCTGTGGTTGTCGATCATGCGCGACGGTGCTGACGCCCGGGGCCTCGCCGAGCCGCTCGCGGTGTACCGGGCCCACCAAGCCGGATCGTTGTCCTCCAACAAGGCGTCGCTCGTGCGGTACAACTGGGCCCTGTACCGCGAACACGAGCACCTCTCGGTCCCGCGGGCGACCCGGGCGCTGGCCGGAGCCGTGTGGCAGTCCCTGCGCAACTCGCGCATCTAGCGCCGGCTCGCGCGGCTGAGTACCTGTGCCTGCGTCGGCCATGATGCGTTGGGTGTCCTGCTACGACGACAGATCGGTTGGGGGCGTCCTCCGTCAGACCCGAGGCCTACCCTGCTGAGGGGGGCCGCGGTGGTGGTCGGTGAACTGGTGCGCGCAGAACTGCGACGCGTCGATTGGGCGTCGTTGGAGTGCGGATGCGGTACTTCTGCGGAGCATGTGCCGCTTCTGATCGAGGCGATCGTCACTGCTGAGACACCCCAGGACATGATCGGATACACCCTCGATGGTCATGTCGAGGAGAGCACGATCATCTTCGAGTGCACTCCACCTGCGGTCGGCGTGATCATGGCCGCGTTGGCGGGCGACCTCTCCACGCTGGCCCGAGACGTGCTGCTGCAGACGTTGTGGTTCGTGGCTGCGGGTTCCGGCGACTACGGGCCGACCGCGGGGAGCGCGGGTCTGGGCGAAAGGTGCAGGCGCCAGGTGCGGGAGGGGCTCTGGAGGCTTCTCCAGATCGGGCTCACCGGTACTGCGGAGGACGCCGAAACGGTGGCGGACATCTGTGAGTCCTTCGGGCTGGGCGGTGACGGGGTCGCCTTCTACCAGGCCGAGCTTCGCGGCCGCGTGCGGGCGAAATCGAAACGCGGGCGAGGCGTCTGATGCCTGTGGAGGTCAGGGTGGTCTCGGACGTACTGGAATAATGCTGCGAAGCCTCGGATCGGCTGCGGACCTTGGCCGAGGGCACAGGTCATCCAGCAACCGAGGTCGTTGTCCGCCCGCACACCCGTGCTGCCGTTGCTGGTGGACGCTTCGCCGTGAGGGGCCTTCGCCGCCGGCAGGACGCGGCTCTGCCGGACCTCTCTGCGGCTGGTCGATGGACCGCGGTTCTCAAGATTGAAGGGCGGGGCGGCCGGATTCGAACCGACGTCCTCCTCCATGCTGTGTAGGTGCACTACCTCTGTGCTACGACCCCGCTTGAGGTGATCCTAGGCAGCCCGCTCCACCACGGGCCAGCCATTTTCCCAGGGTGAGGGGCCGACGGTCACACCGCAGGCGCTGCGGACGTCCCCTCGGCCGCGGCAAGAGCGCGCCAGTGCCAGCCACGTAGCCGGGCCTCGGAAGCGTACGTCGGGTTCGTGACGCATGGGTCATCCCCGCGGTGCTGGGAGCGGTCTTGCTGACCAGCCGCTTTAGGTCGGCAGGAGCCTGACCACGCAGCAGGCGATCCCGTCACGCCACGGCCCGGCAGCCCTGCGCAGCCACCAGAAGCATCCGGTCCGCCAAGGCACGACAAGGAACGCCAAGGCCCGGCAAGGAACAGCACCGCCCACACTGATGACCACGAGACCTGAAGGTCCACGGACGAGGCCCGGTGACGGGCCGCTGTCGAATTGCGTCCCGCTGCGGCAACGGCGGCTGGACGTGGAGCGAGGCAATGGCAAGAACCTCCCGCTGGAGGAACGGACGTCGCTGTTCGCCGGGCTGCCATCACATCGTGGCCGGGCAGTTCACGACAGGTGGGTTCGGCGGCCGTAAACGCAAAGAAGCTCGACCGGGAGTTCCCGGCCGAGCTGTCTCATGCGTGCGTACGTGTGCTGTCCGCTGGTGGCTTAGTACCAGTGGTGGCTCTGCCAGAAGTTCCACGCGCCGACGGGGCTGCCGTAGCGGGAGTTCATGTAGTCCAGGCCCCACTTGATCTGGGTGGCCGGGTTGGTCTTCCAGTCCGGGCCCGCCGAGGCCATCTTCGAGGCCGGCAGGGCCTGGACCAGGCCGTACGCGCCCGAGGAGGCGTTCGTGGCGGTGTGGTCCCAGCCGCTCTCGCGGGAAATGATCTGGTTGAACGCCGCGAACTGCGCCGGGTCCTTGATCATCTGCTGCGCGATCGCCTTGGCGCTCATCGGGGCGGCCTGCGCGGGAACCGCGGCCAGCATGGAACCGGCGACGCCCAGGGCGAGGACGGTACCCGCGAGGGTCTTCTTGGAAGCGGCGATGCGGCGGATGACGGCGTTGGACACGGATGACCTTCCGAAGGGGACGGGGACGGTCGCCGCATGCCGAGGACATGCGTGAGCCACTCACGCGGTGGAGAGGGGATCGTCGGCGGGAGCGGGAGACCTTGGGTGAGCCCGGGGATCTCCGTCCGCCTTGCGACTCATCCAGTTCTACGGGGGTTCCCGGGCCCTGGCAACGACGTCGCGTACTAGCGTTCCTCGCAGACGGGGCGGGCGGCCCCCGCGGCCGGACCGGCATCGACGCAGGCAGGAACAGGTGCGAGGGCACCGGTGCGGGGCGAACGGGAACTACGATCCCGCTTCGTATGTGACCTGGGTCCTGTGGGTCGGGTCACCACCAAGGGCCCCGAATGTCACCCTCCGTACCCGCCCCTACCCGCTTCGGGGAAGGCTCCCGGTGAATTCGGCCCCCGTATCGAAGGTGACAGGTGCCTGGAAGGCTACGTTCCATAGCGCCACCCACAGCTCCTTACGAGTGGCCAGTTCCGGCTTGGTGGCGAAGGCGGTGTCCTGGTCGAGTCCGGCATCCCGGCATCCCGGCAGCGGTCAGGGTCGGAGGTCAGTGAACGCGGGACGTACAGTTCCCGGTCCACTGCCACGTGCCCGCGCCGGCCGGCGTAGACCGGGTAGACGGCGACCTGGGCGTCTTCGATCCTGCCCGCGGTACCGGTGTACTGGCGCTGGACGCCGTCCGGGGTCCTCTCCCCGGCCCATTCGGCGGTGGTCCAGCAGTTCCTGCGCGGCAGGTCCGACAGCAGTCCGAGCACCAACTTCCGGACCCGGAAGCGGGGTTCGACCCGTGTGAACCGTCCCGCTATCCGGCTCATCAGGCCCTCGAACGCCTCCTGCCAGCGGGCAGGGTCTACGCTGTGACCTGCGACCACCGCGTGATCGTTTGTCTTCACACACCGATGGTCAACGGCAGGAGGACATGTGCAACGTGGCGAAGTCTGGTGGGTGGAGTTCGACGAGCGGCGGCCGGTCGTGCTGCTGTCGGGAGACGACGCGTCCGGGATCCGGGTGATGCAGGTCGTCGCTCGGGCGGGTGTCGACATCACCGGTCTGGGCGTCGAAGTGGCAGTAGGCGCCGTGGAGGGACTGTCCTTTGAAGGCGTGCTGCGGTTCGCGTTGCCGCGTCCGGGCTTTACCCCTTGCACGTGGCTGACCACCGTGTCCCGGGACGACCTGATCGAGCGAGCGGGCGTTCTGTCCTCCGCGAAACTCAGCGAGATTGAGAACGCCCTCCGCCTCGGTGAGTAGACGAAGGAGTGGACCCCGGCGACGACCGCGAAGCTCAGCGAGATGAGGGACGCCCTCCGTCTCGGTGGACTCGGGTAGGCGGAGAAGGAACGGACGCCCGCGACGGCGTGGTCGGTCTCGTCCAGCTGCCTCCTCGGCGCCGGCGCCCCTCACGATCGAGATCACGAACTACGGCTGGAGTACCAAGCGGCCTGGGTGATCTCCTACCCGACCCCCAAGCCCGCCGACAAGTCCGGCCAGATCGACCGGTTCGACGTTCGGGTCAAGCACTGGGCCGCGGCCGAGGAGCCGTTCACCGCAGGCGAGGGCGTCCACGAGTGCCTCCTGGACTACGCGGCCACCCTCACCAGCGCCGCCCGGACGTTCCTCACCGAGTGCGTCGACTCGCTGCTGAGGAACTCCCGGGGATCCCAGGCCCGTGCCATGGCCCTGCGGCGTTGCGACGAAGAGCTGACACAGCCCCACTAGGGCGTGTACGCCTGCTTGCTCGCGCAGGTCCACACCACCGGCTTGCCCGAGATGGTTCCGGCGACCCGGTCGTCGTCGGACACGGCGAAGGCTCGGCCCTCGTCGATGTTCCGGCGGGGCACGGGGAGCGCTCGGACGGCTCCGCCGCCCACCTGGAAGGTCGGGACCGCGGCGTGCGGTTCGCTGACGTCGAGGTACGTCCGGGCCGTCCCCACCAGCCTGTCGGTCGTGGGGCTGATCCCCGTCACCTCCAGCTCGTCGCGCCCCGCGAGCTTCGCCAGCGCGGTCGGCGCGGCGGTGTAGGGGGCCTTCCAGACGAAGCCCCGCTCGTTGGAACCGCCGTGGTAGACGTCGACGTCGGTGGCCGCCACCACACCGCGGTCGTCGATGCCCGCGAGCGTGTTGTAGCGGCTGATGTACGGCACGCCGCTCGTCGCGAGGGCCTTGGCCGGACCGCCGCCCGCGGGCCAGACGACCGGGTAGGTCTCCCAGATCTCATTGCCGCCGTCGTCGCTGTAGTAGGCGTTCGCCAATCCGAGCACGTCGCCGCGCTTGTTGATCCCGGTGACCTGCTGGATCTTGGTGGCCGGGTGGACGCCCGGCGGCACCGGGAGCTCGCGGACCAGCCGGCCGTCCTGCCACTCCCGGGGGGTCAGGCCGTCGAAGCCGGCCACCCGTCCCGCGTCGTTGACGCCGATCCCGGCGTACGGGCCCTGCGCGGGAGCGGTCAGCAGGGTCACCTGCCGGTCCCCCTTGCGGTAGCTGAACAGCACGTGCTCCTGGTCGTTCGCCCGGTCCAGGACGCCGACCATGAGGCCCTTGGCGTTGATCGCGCGGACGCTGCCCTTCGCCCAGCCGGTCGGCAGCGGCACCCGGAAGACGCGGGTGCCCTCCCAGAAGGCGGGCACGTCGTTCGAGGTGCCCACCGTCCGGCCCGAGGCGCCCAGCGCGTAGGGCCGGGTCTCACCGGTGGTGCCCAGTTCCTCCAGTGCCTTGACGGCCGGCTTGCACACGGCACCCGCCGTCGCACCCGTCGCACCCGTCGCATCCGCTCCGGACGCGGTGGCCGGTCCCGCCACCGCGATCAGCCCGGCCGTGATGACCGCGGCCCCGGCCGCGGACATGGTCCTGCGCATGTGTGTCCCCCTGTTCGTCGATCACGTGCGTAGTGCGGGGCCGTCCCGTCTGCACCCCCGTGTCAGGCGAGACGGCCCCGGTTCTGGGGGCCCGTCAGGCGCGGAGCGCCGGGGCCAGGGGCGGTGCGGGCAGGACCCGGGCGAGCAGCTTCGCCACCGAGATCACCGTCCGGTCCGCCAGGTAGGGCCCGATGACCTGTACGGCCAGGGGCAGTCCGGCCGCGGTCGTGCCCGCGGGCAGGACGAGCGAGGGCAGTCCGACCGGCCCGGCCAGATTGACCCAGCTCGTCTGGTCGAAGTACGGCCGCCGCACGCCGTCGACCGTGATGAACCGCCCCGGCACGGGGACGGAGGTCTGGTCGGGGACGGCGGCCGTCGGAGCGGCCGGGGTGATCAGGAC
The DNA here is from genome assembly GCF_055565515.1 of Streptomyces sp. NPDC028419. Taxonomy (NCBI): domain Bacteria; kingdom Bacillati; phylum Actinomycetota; class Actinomycetes; order Kitasatosporales; family Streptomycetaceae; genus Streptomyces; species Streptomyces sp. NPDC028419. The sequence goes on from NZ_JBVHUE010000002.1 coordinate 442,209, forward strand.
GTCGTGCCGGGCGAAGTACGCGGCCCACGCGGCCCGCAGCCGCTGCCGGTCCTCGTCGGCCACGCACCAGTCCCGGTGCCGCATGGTCCGCGCGTGCAGGTAGAGGCCGCTGGGATCATCGGCCGGGATCTTCTGCGCCGCCTCGACCTCGGCGGCGTAGGCCGCGTCCGTCGCGCTGGCGGCCGAGGTCGCGTACAGCAGCCGCTGGAACAGCCGGTCGCTCTCGGCGAAGTCCACCGGGCGGGCCGCGTCGTCGACCTGCGCGCCGGCCCGGCGCACGAGATCGGTGACCCGGCCCAGTAGTGCGCGGGTGTCGGCGTCCACGCGGCAGTACGCGTCATCGGCCCAGATGCCGACGCGGTACTGGCCGAGTCGGGTCTTCCGCGCGGCGGGGAGGTCGATCCTCCAGGCGGCGCCGTCGGCCGGGGCCGGCGCGGCGAGCACGTCCAGCAGCAGTTCGAGGTCCTCCGGCGTACGGGCGACCGGCCCCAGGGTGAGCATGTCGCTGCTGGTGGCCCAGCCCGGGGGCCGCGGGATGTGTCCGCGGGTCGGCACGATCGGCTGGGCGCCGCGGGAGGTGCGCAGCGCGTAGACCCCGCAGTAGGCGGCGGGCAGCCGCAGCGAACCGGCCAGGTCGGAGCCGATCTCGACGGCGCTGAGCCCGGCGGCCACCGCCGCGGCCGGGCCGCCGGAGGAGCCCCCTGCCGTGCGGTCGGCGGCGAAGGGGTTCCTCGTGGTTCCGAAGAGGGGGTTGGCGGTCTGGATGTCCTGGCACAGCACCGGCACGTTGGTCTTGCCGAAGACGACGGCCCCCGCGGCCCGCAGCAGCGCCACCGCGTCGGCGTCCCGGGCGGGCACGTGGTCGGCGAGGTCGGGCGAACCGCAGGTCGTGCGCAGCCCCTGCGTCTCCAGGGCGTCCTTCACCGTCATGGGCAGGCCGTGGAGGGCGCCGAGGGGCTTCCCGGTCCGCGCGAGGTGCCGGTCGGCCCGGTCGGCGGCGGCTCGGGCGGCGTCGAGGTCCAGGGTGACCACCGCGGTGAGCCCGGGGTTCACCGCGTCGTGGTGCTCCAGGTACCGCTCGAGCAGCGCACGGCTGGTGATCTCGCCCCGGCGCAGCGCGGCGAGCTGCTCGTGGGCGGGGGCCAGGTGCAGGGGGGTGCGCGGGGGCCTGCCGGCGGCGCGCGCCCGGGCGTCGGCGGTGGAGGTCATGGCGGCCGCGGCGGCGACGACGGTCGACGCGACGAGCAGGGTGCGGCGGAGGATCACGTGCGGGCTCCTGACGGGGCGCTGTGCGGGTCGCCGGGGGCGGGCGTCCCCTGTCCCGGCGGGGTGAAGTGGGCGGCGACCCGCTGGAGGTGCAGCAGTTCGTCCTCCGGGGTGGCGAGCGGAAGGTCGGCGTCCGCGTAGTCGGCCGGAGCGTCGACCGGTTCGCCCGCGTGGTGGCGGACGAGGGCCGCGCGTATCTGGTCGGCGGTGACCGCCGCGGCGAGCGCCGCGCCGGTCAGGCCCGCCGCGCCGTGCCGGACCTCGGAGTCGGCCCGTACGGCGGGGTCCAGGTAGCGGCGCAGCAGCGTCTGGCCGCCGCGGATCTCCACGCGCCGCCGCAGCAGCGGGAAGTGGGCGCTGCGGCCGCGCAGCAGCTCGTCGCGCTGGCGGGCCGGACGGCGCAGGGCGATCCCCGGGTCCGCCTGGTCCATGGCCGACCACAGGTGGTGCAGCCGCCGGTAGCGCAGGTGCGCCGTGCACCAGTCGCGCACCGCGGTGGTCCGCTGGGTGAGGGTGGGCAGGAAGTAGCCGACCTGGGTGAGGGCGGCCCCGATGTCGCCGCACAGCCAGGCGTACGGGTCGAGGTGCTGGACGCTGAAGTCGAAGACCGCGCCGAGGACGGCGCCGATCCGGATCGCGCTGTACCCCAGGGTGATGACGGCGCCGATGCTGGTCAGGCGCAGGCCGCGGGCGATCGAGGGGCTGGAGGCGGTACGGGCGTACTTCCAGCAGGACCGGGCGAGGTAGAACTCGGCGGCGGTGTAGGTACCGATGTACAGCGTCAGGTAGGTCTGGAAGAAGGGGTCGTGGGCGTAGTAGAGCGAGAAGTCGGTGGGCCGCTGCGTCGCGGGCGTGAGGAGGACGAACAGCACGCCCATGCAGACGATGACCGCGGCGGCCGCGCCGAGCAGCAGGCGGCCGCGGCGCCGGGCCTCGGCGAGCGGCTTGGACCAGTGGGCCAACACCGTGCCCTGGAGCGCGAGGACGAGGACCACGCAGCTCTGCGCGAGCGGTACGGCGATGTTGGTGACGCCGAGCGTGCCGTCGATGCGCACCCACACCCAGGTGAGGGAGATGGCGTAGCTGAGGGCGGAGAAGCCGTAGGTGAACGCCAGGGCGACCAGCGCGGGGTCACGTCGGCTCTTGCCGAGGTCGCGCAGGAGGAAGAGGAATCCCGTCCCGGCGATCAGCAGGCACAAGGGGTGCAGTATGTCTTTCACGGGCTCGTATCCGGGTCAGCGCAGCAGCGTACGGGCTATGGGGTCGGTGTCCTGGTCGCCGCGGCGGGGCGTGCTCACGTACTCCTGCAGCAGCGAACCGAGCATCTCGGCTTCGAACTCTTCCGGGTTGTCGTAGCGGGTGCGGCCGAGGACGAGCTGGACGGTGCTCGGATCGATGTCGGTGATCAGACCGCCCAGGGTGCCCGTGGAGAAGGACGCCTTGCCGCGGTGCTGTCTGAGCATGTGCGCGAACTCGTGGGCGACGATGATCTCGGCGTGCGGCCTGCTGATGCCGGTGTCGTAGAAGACGTAGTCCGTGGACTCGGTGGCCAGCCAGAGCCCGCAGGGGGCCGAGGCGTCGAGGGCGTCCGGGTCCGAGGCGTCGGGAGTGAAGGGCACGAGCCGGATCGAACGCTCCAGCCGCTCCTCCATGAACGGCACCAGGTCCAACACGCTGTCGACGGCCGGTAGTCGCAACTCGTCCAGGTACGCCCTGCTGCGCCGCTCGGCCGCGAAGGCGTCGGCGGCTCCGATGTCGGATCGACGGTCGCGACGGCGTCGCCACATGCGGCTTCCTCTCGGGATCGGCGGTCGGTCGGACGGACGCTCGGACGGACGGTCGGGGGTACGGCATCGGCGGCGGCAGCGCGTCACGGCGCGTCCTTCCCACCGGGCGGGGGCAGCCCCTCCTGTTCCCGCACGACCTCGATCGCTTCGAGGACCTTGCCGAGGCTCTTGGCGGACAGGCCGATCGACCTCAGGGCGATCTCCTTGACGCCCGCTTCGCTGAGCTTGCGCAGCAGTTCGAACTGGTCGGTGACCTTCCGGGTGACCTCGTCCTCGACGAAGTAGCCCGCTTCCACGCCGAAGAACCGGGCGAAGAGGGGTACGAGCGTGATGGTCGGGGTCCGTTCGCCCTTGCGGAGCATGCCGACGTAGGCACCGGTGCAACTCTCCTTGCCGTACGACGAGATGGTCCGGGCCACGTGGGCGTTGCTGAACTCCTTCGCGCCCGGCGGGCGTACGCGGTCGAACAGGTAGTTCAGTCGATCGCTGAACGGTGCTCCCGCTCCCGGAACGGGTGCCGGGGACCTTTCCGCGGTCCCGTCGTCCGGACCCTCGACTGCTGGTGCCACGGTGCGCTGCTTCCTCTCGACCGGGCTAAACTATAGTTGACGCCTTGGCCGGCGCAGCGCAGCGGATCAGGCCAACAGGTGTCCGAAAGTGGCGTGTTGGTACGGCGGGAGCCGGATTCGGGCACGACGAAAGCCCGGATACCGACGGGGGTGCGGTATCCGGGCTCTCGCGACCACCTTAGTCGGGTGGGAGGGCATATCTCCATCTCCCCCCGCGAAGGACGGGAATTGACCGGCCGCGGGAGCCGTCCCGGGGCGTTCGGGGTCAGTGGGGCAGGCGCGCTCCGCAACGTGAGCAGTACAGAGCGTCCCGTTCGCCGGCGAGGCGGCCGCAGTCGGCACAGACCCGGTCCAGCAGGCAAGCCGCTTCTCCGCCTTCTTCGCCCCTCCCGAGGCCCCGCGTGCTCCCGAACGCCCCCGGGTCGGGCGCGGACGTGATGGCGAGGCCGGGACGGCGGACGTGCACGGTCAGGTAGAGCATCCCCGCCGGGCCGGCGCCGAGCGAGCGCCGGGCGTGCCGGGGGAGCCAGAGCACCGTACGGGCGCCCAGCGTGGTGCGGCCCCCGGGCGTGCCGAGGAAGCCGTCGCCCTCGAAGACGATCAGCAGGACGTCGAGCGCCGGATCGGTGTGCTCCGCGATGACCGCGCCGGGCTGGAGCCGGACGATGTTGGCGTCCAGGCCGCGGGGGGTCTGCGTCATGCGCCACAGCACCCCGCCCGCCTCCGGCCCAGCGGCGGCCACCACGGCCGCCAGCTCGGCGAGCACCCGCGCGGGGCCGCCGGGCGGGACGGGCGCCGGATCGGGCCGCGGTGTCGGGGGCGGCGGCTGCATCGCCATGGCGGTCTGTCTCCCGGTGCGTCGGAAACGGGGTGCGTCGGAAACGGGGTGCGTCGAAGAGGGGGTGTGTCGGAAACGGCGTCAGGGGATGTCATACACCCTCCGCGCCGCCCCGCGCGGGCCGCCGGATAGAGTCGCCGGCGGACGGCACCCGCCCCGACCGGGGAGCGTGCCGGGTCACAGCAGCTGTCGATCACAGGCTCGCCCCTCGCGGCACAGACCGTTTCCACCCCCGTGCCCGCCCGTCCCCGGCCTGCCAGCCGTTTTCCCGGAGATCGTTCAGATGCGTGCCGACGCCCCCGCCGCCGTGCCCACCGCGCCGCCCCACCCCCATACCCACCCCCCTACCCACTCGCACGCGCTGCCGGCGCGGCCCCCGGCCCGGCCCGGGCCGCTCGCCGCGCTGCACATCACCAGCGCGGTGACCGCCGTGCTGCTCGGGCTGGTCGCGATCGGCGCGATGATCCACGAACCGGTGCTGATACCGCCGCTGGCCGCGAGCGCGGCGCTGGTGAACAGTGTGCCGACCCTCCCGCTGGCCCAGCCGCGCAGCGTGGTCGTCGGACACCTGCTGGGCGCCGTCGTGGGGTACGGGGTCCTGGCCGCGGCCGGCGGCAGTGCGTGGGCCGCCGCGGTGGCGGCCGGCATCACCCTCGCGGTGCTGATGGTGGCCCGGACCCCGCACTCGCCGGCCTGTGCGACCGCCGTCATCGTCGTGCTCCAGAGCCCCGCTCCCACCCGCTTCGTGCCCCTGCTGCTGGGCGCGAGCGTGCTCCTGGTCGGCGCGGGGTACGCCGCCTCGCGCGTACGACCCAAGGCGCCGAAGTACCCCGCCTACTGGTGGTAGGCGGGGCACCGGTGAGCACTCGCTAGCGGGTCGGCATCAGCCCTCGATGCGGTGCTGGGTCCAGAAGGAGGTCAGGTCCGTGGTCGTGGCGGCCTGGGCGGCCGCCTTGAACTCGGCCGTGGTCGAGACGCCGTACCAGTGGGCCGCGGCGTAGTCCTTGAGCAGCTTGGCCATGACGGTGTCGCCCAGCACGCGGCGCAGGTCGTGCAGGGCGCACTTGCCGTAGCCGTAGACGACGGTGGAGTAGCGGGACGAGTGGGCGTCCCAGTAGCCCATCGAGTTGGTGATCTTCTCGGCCGTCCCGGACCAGGAGACGCTGTTCCAGCAGCTCGCGCCGGTCTTGTTCTGCGCCAGGTCGGTGGCGTAGTCGGTGAACGACTCGTCGAGCCAGGGGCTGGTGTACTCGTCGTCGCCGACGATGCCGTACCACCACTGGTGGGCGATCTCGTGGGTCAGCGCCGTGGTGCTGACCAGGTCGAGGACGAAGCCGGGGTACTCCATGCCGCCGAACCAGTAGTTGTTGTCGATCACCGCGTCCAGTTCGCCGTACGGGTAGGCGCCGAAGCGGGCCGCGTGCGCGTCCACGGCGGACTTGGCGGTGCTGAGCATCGACTGCGCGTCGGTCGAGCTGATGCCCGAGACGGAGTAGATGTTGACCGGGGTGCCGGCCGCCGAGGTGCCGGAGATCTTGCTGAAGGGGCCGGCCGCCCAGGCGAACTCGCGGACCTTGGTGGCGGTCGCGGTGGTCACCGTCCGGCCGCTGGTCCCGGGCGTGTCGACGGAGCCGCCGGTGGCCGGTACGAGCAGGCTGCTCGGGTGGTCGAGGGTCACCTTGAAGTCGGAGGCCAGCGCGTAGAAGGACTCGCCGTTGTTGGTGTACGGGTCCAGGTGCCAGCCGGCCCCGTCCCTGACCGCGAGCACGGGCAGGGCGTTGCCGACCATGCTGAAGGCGCCGTCGTAGCCGAACCGGTCCGCACCGCTGGGGACGGTGATGCCCAGGTCGAAGCCGATCGTGGCGCTCTGGCCCTGGGCCAGCGGGGTGGGCAGGGTGATCTGGAGGGCCGTGCAGCCGACCGAGAGGGCGCCCGCGGTGCCGCCGGTGACGTTGGTGACCGAGATCGGCATGGCGGCGCAGGTGCCGTGGTAGTTGTCCCACAGCCGCAGGTACACCTCGCCGAGCGCGGTGGCCGAGGCGTTGGTGAAGGTCGCGCTCTCGTGGCCGGTCCAGCCGGTGCCGCTCGCGTTGCTCGTGAGGTTCACCGTGTAGGCGGGCGCGGACGGGGTGCGCGTGGAGTCCCCGGGCGGGGTGGTGCCGCCGGAGGTGTCCAGGGCGACGTCGTCGACGACGAAGCTGGTCTGGAGGCTGGAGTCCTCGGTGCCGGTGAAGGCGAGGCTCACGGTCTGGCCCGCGAAGGCCGACACGTCCAGCGACTTCTGCACGTAGCCGGTGTTCTTGTCGAGGTTGGAGTACGTCGCCAGCGTCGTGGTGCCGATCTTCGCCGTCAGCTTGTCGTACTTCGTGGACGTGGTCGTCTCGGCCGTGTCGATGTGCAGCCAGAAGGTGAGGGTGGCGGTGCTGCACCCGGAGGGGATGGTGACGCTCTGGGAGAGGGTGTCGGTGTGGGTGCTGCCGACGCCGTTCAGCCAGGCGAACCGGGTGCCGCCGTGGGCGCCCTGCCCGGTGCGGTTGGTGATGATGCTGGTCTGGGACTGGGTCCAGGGCGAAGTGCCGCTCTCGAAACCGCCGTTGGCGACGACCTGGGTCGGGGTGCAGGCGGCGGCGACCGGCGCGGGCCGGGGCGCGGCCGTCGCCGGGCTGCCGGAGAGCGTGGCGGCGGTCAGCGCCGCGACGGCGAGTGCCGTCGCGGCGAGGGTCGTGTGGGGGGTCGTTCTCACTCGGAACTCCTTTGAGACGGCCGGGATGACGGCCTGCTCGGTGGCGGCCCGGCCGGCTCGGGTGGGCCGGCGGGCAGCCGCGGGCTGCGCGCATCGCTCGCGCGATCGCTGGGGTGAGATGTGGGGCCCGTCCCCTTGGGTCAGGGGGCGCAGGCGGAAGCCTGGCAGACGTGACCGGGACATGCCATCCGGGAGAGGTAAAGGTGTCCCCAGCTGTTCCCCGCCTCCCGCCCGGGGCGAAGTCCTAGCAGCGGGCGGGGTGTTGGTGCCTCACGTGGTGGTGCGGGCCGCGAGGGCGGCCAGCGCCGAACGGCTGGCGACGCCCGTCTTGCGGAAGATGTGCGAGAGGTGGGTGTCGACCGTGCGCGGGCTCAGGTAGAGCCTGGCCGCGATCGCCGGGGTGGTGAGGCCCTCCGTCACCAGGGCCGCGATCTCCCGCTCGCGCGGGGTGAGCCCGGGCAGGGCGGGCGCGGGCGGGGCGGGCGCGGGGCGGGAGGGTCCGGAGAAGGAGTCGGAGTCGGAGTCGGAGGAAAGAGAGGCGGCGCGGGCATCGGCGGGCCGGGGCGGGGGAGCGGCGGACGGTGCGAGCGTCGCGCGCGGCCGCGGGACCGCGGGCGCCGGGGGGAACAGGTCCGCGAGCCCCGTCAGCAGGCGGGAGCCCCCCGCCTCGGCCATCCCGCGGCCCCGCTCCCACGGGCCCGCCGCCGCGCCGGGATCGCCGGCCCGCGCCGTCAACGCCGCGCCGATCAGCAGCGCCTGGGCCTCCCAGAGGGTCGCGCCCGAGCGCGCGGCCTCCTCGGCCGCGCGGGCGTACTGCCGCGCCGCGGCGGCGGGCTCCCCGCGGCCGGCCAGCAGCTGGCCGGCGCTGCGCAGGGCCGAGGCCCGCTGGCCGGGCAACCCGAGGCGTTCCGCGTCCTGTCCGGCCAGCGCGGCCCACCCGGCGGCGGCGGCCAGGTCACCGGTGGTGACCGCGGCGGTGACCAGGGCCTCCAGCAGCAGGGGGCGCATCGAGGGCTGGAGGCCCGCCAGTTCCGGCCCGCCGCCGGCCCGCAGCATCGCGGCGCGGGCCCGGACCGGGTCGCCGCCGTGCAGGGCGGCGTAGCTCATCACGTACCACACCAGCGAGCTCCACCAGCTGGTCGACGGCCCGGCGAGGGCGACCGCCTCCTCGGCGACGGTGAGGGAGGTGCGGTCGCCCGGCGGCAGGGACGCGATCAGCACCTGCGCCTTGTTCGCCAGCACCAGGGCGAGGAGTTGGTCGCTGCCGATGCCGCGGGCGATGCTCTCCGCCTCGTCCGTCTGGTCCAGGGCGGTGCCGAGCCGGCAGGTGTTCATGTGGACGGCCGCCTTGCACAGCAGCAGGTGCGCCATGATGTGCAGGGGGCCGCTGCGGCGGGCGACGGCCAGTCCGCGATCGGCGTGCCGCTCCGCGTCCTCGAACCGCTCCAGGTAGAACTCCGCCAGGCTCAGCCGGGACAACGGCTCGCACATGTCGGCGAGTTCGTGGTCGGCCAGCGCGTCCACGCGGGCTGCGGCGCGGTCGATGAACCCCAGGGCGGTGCTCACGTTCCCGCCGTACGCCTCGCCGAGCGCCGAGATCGCCAGCGCGCCCGCGGCGGCCGGGGCGTCACCGAGCCGCTCCGCCAGGTGGAAGGTGCGCACCACGGTGCTCCGCACCTCCCCGTAGGTGAGGGAGTGGGGCGCCGAGGAGCTGAGTTCGAGTCCGAGGGCGAGCGCCGCGGCCGGCCGCGGCGCGGGCAGCCGGTCCAGCTCGCGCCGCAGCAGTGCGACCGCGGCCCCGTAGTGGCCGAGGTGGCGCTCCATCGAGGCGCACAGGGTCACGGCGTCGGCGCGCACCCGGTCGTCCTCGCCGGCGGACGTCTGGGCGATCAGCTCCCGCAACAGGTCGCGGCTCTCGCGCAGTTCGCCGCAGACGCTCAGCGCCCGCGCCCGCCGCAACAGCAGGTCCCGCCGGCGCGCCGTGTGGCCGGGGGCGTCCGGCAGCACCCGCAGCACCACCTCCAGCCAGTGGGCGCAGCTGGCCGGGGCGGTGGTCTCCGACTGCCCCGCCGCCTCCAGCAGGACCGCGGCCAGCTCCGGGTCCCACCCGGTCAGCGCCCGCTCGACGTGCGGGGCCCGTGCGGCGGCCGAGGTGCCGGCCCGGGCCAGGGCGGCGGCGGCCCGCCGGTGCATCCCCGTGCGCCGCCGGTGCTCGGTGTGCTCGTGGACCACGGTCCGCAGCACCGGGTGGCGCAGGGACCAGCTGCCGCCGGGCGCGGGTCGCAGCAGGTCCCGCCGGGCCAGTACGGCCAGGTCCGCGTCGAGCACGGCGGCGTCCGCAGCCTCGGCGACGACCGCCAGCAGCGCGGGCGTGGCGCGGTCCCCGAGCACGGCGACGGCCTCGGCCGTGCGGCGCTGGGCGGCGGTGAGCGGGGTGAGTTCGTCGAGGAGCAGCGCGGTGAGGTCGCCGGTGGGCAGCGTCGGGCCGGGCTGCTGCTGGAGCAGGGCCAGGAAGTAGAGCGGGTTGCCCTCGCTCGCGGCGTACAGCCGGGCGGCGCGGGCGGGCGGCAGCCCCGGCGCGAGGTGCTCCACGCAGACGCGCTCGTCGAGGGGGCCGAGGTCCAGGCGCAGTACGGCGCCGGTGTCGGCGCCCCGGGTGAGCGCGGCGGCGAGGGAGGGCGAGGTCTGGCGGTCGCGCCGGGCCACGACGATCGTGACGGGGGCGCGCGGCGGGTGCCGCACGAGGTGGTCCAGCAGCTCCAGGGAGGCCGGGTCGGCCCAGTGGAGGTCGTCGAGGGCGATGAGCAGGCCGCGTCCGCCGCCGTGGTCGCCGCCGAGGGCGCCGAGCAGCCGGGCCACCGCGCGGTGCAGGGAGAACCGGTCCACCGGAGCCGAGGTGTCCCGCCGGTCCCGGGCCCGAGCACCCGGACCCGTACGTTCCGCGCCCTCCGCCGCCGCTCCCGCCCCCGCGAGCGCACCGGGGCCGGGACCCGGTCCCGGCTCGCGGTCACCGGCCGGGCCCGCGTCCGCGCCCGGCCCGTGTTCCGCGGGCGCGGAGACCCCGTACAGGACGGGCCCCACCGGCTCGGCCTCGGCCGCCACCGCGCGCAGCGACTCCGGATCCAGATCGGCGAAGGCGTCGGTGAACAGGCGGAAGGGGATGTGCTGTTCGTATTCGGTGGCCCGGCCGCGCAGCACGGTCAGGCCGCGGCCGCGGGCCCGCGCGCACACCTCGGTGAGCAGCCGGCTCTTGCCGATCCCGGCCGCGCCGACGAGGTCGACGACGGCCGGCACGCCGGCGCGCCCGTCGAGCACCCGGTCCAGCCGGTCCAGCTCGGCCCCCCGGCCGAGCAACACGGTTCCGTGCGTCATGGCCCCACCCCCCCCGGTGTCCGTTACCCGCACCGCTGTCCGCTACCCGCATTCGGGGCCGGGGATACGTAGGCGGTCCTACGGATGCCGCGACGCGGGCGCCGCTGTCAGCATCGAGGGGGCCGGGAACGCCGGAGTGGGGGCCGGACGGTCCCGGCCGCCATTCGACGACGTACCTGGTGACCCACCCGGTGTCGTACCGGGTGCGGTCCCGACGACGCACCGGTGCCCCGACCCGACACCGCGCCCGACGAGGAGTCCGCATGCCCCGATTACGCGCGTTCGCCGTTCCGCTCCTGACCGTTCCGCTCTTCGCCCTCACGGCGTGCTCCGGCTCGGGCTCCGATTCGGGCGCGGGACTGGGCCTGGGCCTGGGACCGGACCGTGCCACCCCGTCCGCCTCCGCGTCGCCCTCGGCCTCGCCCTCCGCGTCCGCGGCGCCCACTCCCTCTCCCTCCGGCCCGGCCCCCGGCACCCTGCCGGTGCCCACCGGCGTGGCCTCCCGACCGTGCACGCCCATCGCCTCCCTGGACGCGGCGGGCCTGGGCGCCTACATCAAGGCCCTGCGGGCCAGCGACCGCACGACGTCCTCGTACTCGGCGCTCTTCATGGTCGACACCGGGGTGTACCTGCGGCTGAAGGACGCCCAGCGCCCGTGCGAGCCGATCCGGGTGCGGCTCAGCCACTTCCGGGTGCACATCGCCAAGGCCACGCCGGGATCCTCGACGGGGGGCTTCGCCTTCACCTACACGCCCCTCGGAACCCTCACCGTGTCGGCCGGTCCGGGCGACGGCTTCGCCGAGGGCAGCAAGCCCCCGGCCACCGAGAAGTGCGGCGGCACGCTGTCGGTCTCGTACCTGGGGGACGAGGTGACGGTCCGGGAGCTGCCGTCCCAACTGCAGTTCCCGAAGACGGACTCCACGCTGGACTGGACGCTGGCCGACGTCTCCGCGGACCGGGTGCTGGACGCCGTCTTCAAGCCCCCGGCCGACTCGGGCTCCTGCTGAGGGCGCGGCCGCCCGCCGACGACGACTCGGGCTCCCGCCGACGACGCGGGGCGGCGCACCGCGGGGGTGCGCGCCGCCGCATCCGCCCGCCGGGCGGGCCTGCCGGGCGGCCCACCCGGGTTGCGGGGCGCCGCGGGGCCTGTTGGGTTGGCAGGGTGACCGCGCGGCCGACCGGGGCCCGCGCGGCCGGGCGAGTGGAGACACGTCGTGGCCAAGGCCTATCTGGTGGGTGCGGGGATCGCTTCCCTGTCAGCGGCGGCGCTGCTGATCAGGGAGGGCGGCTTCGAGGGCGCGGACATCACGATCCTGGAGGCCCAGGGACGTACCGGCGGGAGCCTCGACGCGGCGGGCGACCCGGACACCGGCTACACCATGCGCGGCGGGCGGATGTTCGAGCTGCACTTCGAGTGCACCTACGACCTGCTCTCCTCCATCCCCTCGCTCGACGCACCCGACACCTCCGTCACCGAGGACACCTTCGCCTTCCACGAGGACTTCGCGTGGAACGACAAGGCGCGCCTGGTCGACGCCACCGGTCGACCGGTCGCCACCCGCTCCATGGGCTTCTCCGAGCGCGACCGGCTCGACCTGGTCGCCTGCGTGGGCACCCCCGAATCGCGCCTCGACGGCAAGCGCATCTCCGACTGCTTCGCACCGGAGTTCTTCACCACGAACTTCTGGTACATGTGGTGCACGACCTTCGCCTTCGAACCCTGGCACTCGGCGATCGAGTTCCGGCGCTACCTCAACCGGTTCGTCCACCTCTTCAAGACCTTCGACACGATGTCGGGCATCTACCGCACCCGCTTCAACCAGTACGACTCGATCGTGCGCCCGCTCCAGGCCTGGCTGCGGACCAAGGGCGTCCGCTTCACCCTGAACACCACCGTCACCGACGTCGAGCTGGCCGACGGCGACGGCATCACCGCCACCGCCCTGGTCCTCGCGCGGGCCGGCGGCGCGGCCGAGCGGATCGCGCTCGCGCCCGAGGACCTCGTCCTGGTCACCAACGGCTCGATGACCGCGAACTCGACCCTGGGCACCACCGACACCCCCGCCGTGCTGGACACCTCCGCGCCGGACGCCTCGTGGCGGCTGTGGCACACCCTCGCGGCCAAACGACCCCACCTGGGCGACCCCTCGGTCTTCGACACCTCCGTCGCGGACTCCACCTGGGGGTCCTTCACCGTCACCACCAAGGACCCGACGTTCTTCAAGGCCATGGAGGAGTTCTCCGGCAGCGAGGCCGGCAAGGGCGGGCTGATCACCTTCAAGGACTCGGGCTGGCTGCTGACCATCGTGCTCAACCACCAGCCGCACTTCCACGAGCAGCCCGACGACACCTTCGTCTGGTGGGGCTACGCCCTCTTCCCGGACAAGCCCGGCGACCACGTGCACAAGACGATGGCCGCGTGCACGGGCCGGGAGATCCTGTCCGAGGTGCTCGGGCACCTGCGCCTCGCGCAGAGCGAGCAGATCCTCGAATCCTCGGTCGTGCGGCCCGCGCTGATGCCCTACATCACCAGCCAGTTCCTGGTCCGCAAGGCCGGTGACCGGCCCCAGGTCGTCCCCGAGGGCTCCACCAACCTGGCCTTCATCGGGCAGTACGCCGAGGTCCCCGACGACGTGGTGTTCACCGTCGAGTACTCGGTGCGCACCGCCTGGACCGCGGTGGCGGAGCTGCTGCACCTCGACCGGCGGCCGCCGCCGGTGTACAAGGGCGGCCACGACCCCAAGGTGCTGCTGGAGGCGTTGCACACCATGCACCGGCGCTGAGCCGGGCGCCCGATCGAGCGGAGCGGCCCCCGGTCCCGTACCGGGGGCCGTTCGTGCGGGGCGCGGGCCCGGGCCTCCCCCGACTGGCGGACCGTCAGCCGACGCTCCGTCACCCCATCGGTGTGCCCGCCTCGCGCGCGCCCCTCCGATCCGCCAGGGTGATGATCATCGGCCGCCCGGCCCGCCTCCCCGGCGTCACCCGGCGGCCCACCCACCCTTCCCCGCCCGGAGGACACCTTGCAGAGCCCGCCCTCCCCGCACCACCCCACCCGCCGCCACGTCGTACGGGCCGGGGCCGGTGCCGCGGCCGTGCTCGCCGTGGGCGCCTGCCCCGCACCGGCGACGGCGGCCGCGCCCCCCGCCGCGCCGGGCACCCCGGCGGCCACCCGGGCCGCGGCGCCCGACCTGCCCCTGCGGGCGGACACCACCACCCAGGGCGACGTCCTCGCGGGTTTCCGCAAGGACCACGTCTGCCTGCTGCTCATCCACTTCCACGCGCCCGCGAAGGGCCGGAGCTGGCTCGGCAAGCTCGTTCCCCAACTGGCCACCACGGACAAGGTCACCCGCTTCAACAGCGACTTCAGCGCCGCGCGCCACCTGCGCAACGGCGTCGACCCGGCGGCGATGTCGGCCTCGTGGGTCGGCGTGAGCCTCACGCACCCGGGCCTGAGCGCGCTCGCCGAGAAGGACCCCTTCCCCGCCGTCCTCGCGGGCAGCACCGCCGAGGCCTTCCGCGAGGGCGCCGCCGGCCGCGCGGAGGAGCTGGGGGACACCGGGGACAGCGCCCCCGAAGGGTGGCTCTTCGGAGCCGGGGGCGAGGAGGTGCACGCCGTCCTCACCCTGGCCGCGGACGATCCCAAGAGCCTGGCCGAGGCCGTCGGCCGGCACGGCCGCGCGCTCGACCGCGCCGACGCCGAGGTCCTCTTCCGACAGGACGGCGCCACCCTGCCCGGCGCGCTGCGCGGACACGAGCACTTCGGCTTCCTCGACGCCATCAGCCAGCCCGGCGTACGCGGCTTCGACGCGCCCGACCCCGTCAACGGCACGGGCGTGCGCGGCAAGCCCGGCTCCCGACTGGTCCCGGCCGGCGAGTTCGTGATCGGGCAGGAACGCGTCGGCGCCCGCCCCGCCGGCCTGCCCGCATGGGCCACCGGCGGCTCGTTCACCGTCGTACGGCGCCTCGCGCAGGACGTCGCGGGCTGGTGGGAGCAGGCCGCGGAGTGCCTGGCGGAGCTGAAGCGGTCCGGAGCGGCGCCCGCCGACGCGACCACGACCTGGCTCGCTTCCCGGATGGTCGGCCGCTGGCCCGGCGGCGCGCCGGTCGCCACCTGCCCGGCCGCCGAACGCGTGCCGCTGCCCGGCGAGGACATCGACGGCATGCTCGACTTCCGCGAGGACCCGCAGGGCTGGACCACGCCCCTGTTCTCCCACATCCGCAAGAGCAACCCCCGCGCCGGCCTCACCACGGTCCCCGGCCGGCCGCCGCTGCCCGCCTCCGTCCTGGACAACCGCCGCATCATCCGGCGCGGCATCCCCTTCGGCCCCCCGCTGCGTCCGGGCGGCAAGGCCGGCTCCGGCTCCCCCGACGACGCCGCCCGCGGACTGCTCTTCATCAGCCACCAGGCCGACCTCGTCGAGCAGTTCGAGTTCATCGCGAAGCGCTGGGTCAACAACGCGGACTTCCCCCCGGCCCGCCATCCGCTCCCCGGCGCCGACCCGGTCATCGGATCCGGCTCCGCCGCGACCTTCGAGTGCCCCTCGGCGAGCGGCGGCCGCGCCACCACCCTCACCTTCCGCCGGCACGTCCGCACCGAGGGCACGGTCTACGCCTTCACCCCGTCCCTGCCCACCCTGCGCGCCCTCGCCGGGGGACGGCTCGACACCGCCATCGAGGTCCACCCCGGCACCGTGCTGCGCCCCGGCGACGTCCTGGACGCGGGCGCCGCCCGGCTGGCCCTGGAGTCCAACGGGGACCTCGTCCTGCGCGACGGCGACGACCGGAGCCTGTGGAGCGCGGGCACCTCCGGAGCGGGCGCCGAGGCGCACTTCTCCGCCGACGGGGAGCTGAGCGTGCGCACCGAGGCCGGCGCGGTGAGCTGGTCCTCCAAGACCGCCGGTCACCCGGGCACCCGCCTCCTGGTCCGCCCCACGGGCGACGTGGTCCTGCTCCAGGGGGACACCGTCCTGTGGCGCGCCGCGGGGGCCGCCGCGGCCCACTGAGCACGGGGCGCCGCCGGGACCGTACGCCGTCGGTCCCGGCGGCTCAGTCGGTGGGGGAGCGGTCCGAGAGGGAGACCAGGAGGACGCGGGTGTCCGCGCTGGTCGCGCGCCAGCGGTGGCGCACCCCGCCGGTGAGGTAGAGGGTGTCGCCCCGGCCGAGGCGGTACGTGCGCCCCTCGGCCTCGACCTCGGCCGCGCCGTCCGCGACGTACATCAACTCGTCGCCCCGGTGCGTGAATTCGCGATCGGCCTGCTGCGGGCCCGTGAACTCCAGGGCGTGCATCTGATGGTGACCCCGGACCAGGGGGCGGACCCCGCCGTCGGAGGCCAGGCCCGCCTCCTCCCGGGCCCGGACCACGTCCACGGAGCGGTCCGCGGCGTCGGCGGCGGCGAGGAGCTCCACGGCGGTGGTGCGCAGTCCGTCCGCGATCCGCTGGAGCGAGCGCATGCTGGGCCGGGCGCGCTCGTTCTCGATCTGGCTGAGGAAGGGCACGGACAGGCCGCTGCGCTCCGCGACCGCGGCCAGCGTCAGGTCGAGGGCCCGCCGGCGGCGGCGCACGGCGCCACCGAGCCCAGGGCTCGCCGCACCGCCCGCGGTGGGTGTCTCCGTCATGATCGCGTCCTCCCCGGGCCACCCTACGTGCGGCCGGGAGACGTTTCGTACGCCCGTCACACAGCTGACACAACCGCCCCCTAACTTCGAACTCGTTCGAGTTCATCAAAGAAAGTTTGAGGAGGGGTAGTCGTGCCCACCGTCGACCAGAACCAGCGCCGCCGCCGCGGTACCGGTCTCATCGCCCTGGACCCCGACGCCGCGTTCGAGGGCCACACCCTCTACGCACCGCTGACCGGCGGCGGCGAGGTGTACCTGGTGAACCTGCGCGGAGAGGGCGTGCACACCTGGAAGCTGCCGCACCGCCCCGGCCGCCACGCCCGGATCCTGCCCGGCGGGCTCCTCGCCTACAACGGGGTCCTGCCCGGCCAGGACGCCCTCTTCCCGATGTGGCACAAGTACCGCGGCGGCGTCATGGGCGTCCACGCACCCGACGGGACGGTGCTGCGCGAACACCGCGACCCGCTCCAGCACCACGACGCCCACCACCTGGACGACGGCGGGATCCTCTACACCGCCCTCGAACCCCTGACCGGCCGCGAGGCGGCCGCCGTCCGCGGCGGCGCCGCCGGTTCCGAAGCGGACGGCACCGTGTGGGCCGACACGATCAAGCAGGTCGACGCCGAAGGGAACGAGGTGTGGTCCTGGCGCGCGGCCGAGCACCTGGACCGCGACGCGTACCCGCTGCACCCCGACTACGCCCGGGAGCACTGGCCGCTGATCAACTCCGTGGTCCCGCTCGCCGACGGCAACGTCCTCGCCAGCCTCCGCAGCGTCTCCGCCGTCGTGGTCATCGGCCGGGACACCGGCGAGATCCTGTGGCGCACCGAGCCGGGCACCGTCTCCCAGCAGCACCACCCCACCGAACTGGCCGACGGCAACCTGCTTGTCTTCGACAACGGGGTGTTCCGCCCGGGGCACGACGTCCCCTACTCACGGGTGATCGAGATCGACCGCGGCTCCGGGAAGGTGGTGTGGGAGTACCACGACCCCGCCAAGGAGTCCTTCTTCGCCCCCTTCATGGGCGCCGCGCAACGCCTCCCGAACGGCAACACGCTGGTCACCGACTCCCCGGCCGGGCGCCTCTTCGAGGTCACCGCCGAGGGCGTGCTGGTCTGGGAGTTCATCGTCCCGCAGTTCGGCGGCTACGAGGAGTCCGAGGTCCGCGACCTCTTCCCCGCCGAGCCGAACGCGGTCTTCCGCGCCTACCGCTACGCGGCCCACGAACTGCCCTGGCTGGAGTCCGGATCATGAGTGCGACGCCCACGCCCGCCCCGCCCGCCACGTCCGCCACCGCGCCCCCCGCGGCCCCACCGACCTCCGCGACGACGACGCCCGACCCCGTCGACGAGCGGATACCCCTGCGGCGCCTCGCCCCGCTCGCCGCCCAGCACGTCCTCGCCATGGCCGCCGCGCCCGTCTCCACCGTCTTCCTCACCGCCGGTGCCCTGCGGCTGACCGGCGCGCAGAGCGCCGCACTGCTGAGCGCGGTGCTCGTGCTGTCCGGAGCCGGATCGCTGCTCCAGTCCCTCGGCGTCTGGAAGTTCGGGGCGCGGCTGCCGTTCGTCATGCTCCCCGGCGGCGCCGCGACCGCGCTGTTCATCCAGACGGCCAAGGACCACGGCCCGGCCGTCGCCTCCGGCTCGGTGCTCCTGGCCGCCGCGCTGCTCCTGGCGGTGGTCCCGCTGTACGCGCGCGTCGTGCGGCTCTTCCCGCCCCTGGTCATGGGGGTCACCGTGCTGCTGATCGGGATCGCCATGATCCGCGTCGCCGCCCAGCTCATCGCCGGGCCGACCGGGAACCCGCCGCCCCGGGCCGTCGTCCTGGCGGGCGTCACGGTGGCGGCGACCCTGGCCGCCCACCTGCTCCTGCGCGGCGTCTGGCGCCAGAGCGCGGTCCTCATCGGCATGGCCGCCGGGACCCTGATCGCGGTGGCGACGGGGCTCGGGACCTTCGCCCCGGCCGAGGGCAGCGGCTTCGCCCTGCCCCACCCCTTCCCCTACGGGACGCCGCGCTTCGACCTCCTCGCGGCCCTGCCCCTGCTCCTCTTCAGCCTCACCACCCTGGCCGAGATCACCGGCCAGAGCGTCCTCAACAGCGAGACGGTCGGTCGCGCGGCCGACCCGGGCCGAGACGTCCCGAAGATTGCCCGCGCCGACGCGCTGACCTCGCTCTTCGCCGGCGTGCTCGGTACGTCCCTGATGGTGACCAGCTCGGAGAACATCGGCATCGGCCGGCTGACCGGCGTCCGCAGCCGCTTCGTCACCGCCGCGGCCGGCGGCCTCCTCGTCGCCCTGGGCCTGCTCTCCCCGCTCTCCCGCGCGGTCGCGGGCCTGCCGCCGGCGGTGGTGGGCGGGTCCGCCCTCGTCGTCTACGCGGTGATCGCCGTCATGGGCGTCCAGATGCTCGCGCGCGCCGACCTGGCCGAGGGGAGCCGGTCCATGGTCGCCGCCCTGGCCCTCGCCACGGGCCTCCTCCCGGTGCTCGCCCCGAACCTCTACGGAGCCTTCCCGAGCTGGGTCCGTACCGTCCTCGGCTCCGGCGTGGTCGCGGGCACCCTCGCGGCCGTCCTGCTCCACGCCCTGTTCGCCGCACGCCGCCTCGATCGGTCAGGAACGGAGAAGCCGGACCGGATCCCGGGAACCTAGCGTGGAGCCCATGGACATCAACCTCGCGCAGTGCTTCATCGCCGTCGACGACCACGACGCGGCCATCGCCTTCTACCGGGACGTGCTCGGCCTGGAGGTGCGGGGCGACGTCGGGGCGCACGGGATGCGGTGGGTGACGGTCGGCGCGCCGTCGCAGCCCGATGTGGACATCGTCCTCGAACCGCCGCTCGCGCACCCGAACGCCTCGGCCGCCGACCGCGCGGCGGTGGCCGATCTGCTGGCCAAGGGCCTGCTGCGCGGGGTCGTCCTGCGCACCGACGACTGCGACGCCGTCTTCGAGCGGATCCGCGCCGCCGGCGCCGAGGTGCTGCAGGAGCCGATCGACCAGCCGTACGGGGTCCGCGACTGTGCCTTCCGCGACCCGGCCGGCAACATGCTGCGCTTCAGCCAGGCGCGGGGGCGCTGACCTCCGCCCCGTGAACGGGCGCCCCCGCGCCGGCCGGCGCCCGCCGACCGGCGCGGGCGCCCGGCCGATCGGGTAGACAGGGGGGGAGTGGACCGGCGGCGCGACCGCGCCGACGCGGCAGACATGGAGAGACGATGAGCAAGCGCACGAGGACGGACGCGCAGTCGCCTGCGCCGCACGGCGCCGACAGCCACGACCTGATCCGCGTGCACGGCGCGCGCGTGAACAACCTGAAGGACATCAGCGTCGAGATCCCCAAGCGCCGCCTGACGGTCTTCACGGGGGTCTCCGGCTCGGGCAAGAGCTCGCTGGTCTTCGGCACGATCGCCGCGGAGTCGCAGCGGCTGATCAACGAGACCTACAGCGCCTTCGTCCAGGGCTTCATGCCCACGACGGCCCGCCCGGACGTCGACGTCCTGCACGGGCTGACGACCGCGATCATCGTCGACCAGCAGCGGATGGGAGCCGACCCCCGCTCCACGGTCGGCACCGCCACCGACGCGAACGCCATGCTGCGCATCCTCTTCAGCCGGCTCGGCACGCCGCACATCGGCCCGCCCGGCGCCTTCGCCTTCAACGTCCCCTCCGTCCGGGCCAGCGGCGCCATCACCGTCGAGCGCGGCGCGAAGAAGACGGTGAAGGCCACCTTCCACCGCACCGGCGGCATGTGCGTGCGCTGCGAGGGCCGGGGCGCCGTCTCCGACATCGACCTGACCCAGCTCTACGACGACTCGAAGTCGCTCGCCGAGGGTGCGTTCACCATCCCCGGCTGGAAGTCGGACAGCTTCTGGACCGTGCGCGTCTACGCCGAGTCGGGCCTGCTCGACCCCCACAAGCCGATCGCGAAGTTCACGAAGAAGGAGATGCAGGACTTCCTCTACCGTGAACCGACCAAGGTGAAGGTCGAGGGCGTCAACCTCACCTACGAGGGGCTGATCCCCAAGATCCAGAAGTCGATGCTGTCCAAGGACCGCGAGGCGATGCAGCCGCACATCCGCGAGTTCGTGGACCGCGCGGTCACCTTCACCACCTGTCCCGAGTGCGACGGCACCCGACTCAGCGCCGAGGCCCGCTCGTCGAAGATCAAGAAGATCAGCATCGCCGACGCCTGCGCCCTCCAGATCAGCGACCTCGCCGCATGGGTGCGCGGCCTCGACGAACCCTCGGTGGCGCCGCTGCTCGCCACGCTGGGCCAGACCCTGGACTCCTTCACGGAGATCGGGCTGGGCTACCTCTCCCTCGACCGGCCGTCGGGCACGCTCTCGGGGGGTGAGGCGCAGCGCGTCAAGATGGTCCGCCACCTCGGGTCCCCCCTCACCGACGTCACCTACGTCTTCGACGAGCCCACCACGGGCCTGCACCCCCACGACATCCAGCGGATGAACGACCTGCTCCTGCGGCTGCGGGACAAGGGCAACACCGTGCTCGTCGTGGAGCACAAGCCGGAGACCATCGCGATCGCCGACCATGTCGTCGACCTGGGTCCCGGCGCCGGTGCGGGCGGGGGCACCGTGTGCTTCGAAGGCACCGTCGAGGGCCTGCGGGCGGGCGGCACCGTCACCGGCCGCCACTTCGACGACCGGGCCGCGGTCAAGGCCGAGGTGCGCGAGCGCACCGGGACCCTGGAGATCCGCGGCGCGCGCACGCACAACCTCCGGGACGTCGACGTCGACGTCCCGCTCGGGGTGCTGACCGTCGTCACCGGCGTGGCGGGCTCCGGCAAGAGCTCCCTCGTCCACGGCTCGATCCCGCGCGACGCCGCGGTGGTCCACGTCGACCAGGGCGCGATCCGCGGCTCGCGGCGCAGCAACCCGGCGACGTACACGGGCCTGCTCGACCCGATCCGCAAGGCCTTCGCCAAGGCCAACGGGGTGAAGCCGGCGTTGTTCAGCGCCAACTCCGAGGGCGCCTGCCCCGCCTGCAACGGCGCCGGAGTGATCTACACCGACCTGGCGATGATGGCCGGGGTCGCCAGTGTCTGCGAGGAGTGCGAGGGTAAGCGGTTCGACGCGTCCGTCCTCGACTACCACCTCGGCGGCCGCGACATCAGCGAGGTGCTCGCGATGTCGGTGACCGAGGCGCGGGAGTTCTTCGGCGACGGCGAGGCGCGCACGCCGGCCGCGCACGCCGTCCTGGTCCGGCTCGCCGACGTCGGGCTCGGATACCTCAGCCTCGGTCAGCCGCTGACCACGCTGTCCGGCGGTGAGCGCCAGCGGCTCAAGCTGGCGACGCACATGGCCGACAAGGGCGGGATCTACGTCCTCGACGAGCCGACCGCGGGCCTCCACCTCGCCGACGTCGAGCAGTTGCTCGGACTGCTGGACCGGCTCGTGGACTCCGGCAAGTCGGTCATCGTCGTCGAGCACCACCAGGCCGTCATGGCACACGCCGACTGGATCATCGACCTCGGTCCGGGCGCCGGCCACGACGGTGGCCGCATCGTCTTCGAGGGCACCCCCGCCGACCTCGTCGCGGCCCGGAGCACCCTCACCGGCGAGCACCTCGCGGCCTACGTCGGCGCCTGACGGCGGGCCGCGCCGACCCGCCCGGACGACGTGACGCCGCGTCACCCGGGTGGGCCGGCCCGGCTGGCGGCCCCGCACGGCCCCCGGCTTGCTGGAGGCATGAGACAAGGACCACCGACAGCACGACCGACGACGCCCTCGGGGCAGAGCCTGAGCACCCCACGGATGGCCGGGCTGGCGGGGGTGCTCTTCGCGATCCTGCTCGCGGGAGCCATCGTGCTGGCCCGGATCGCCCTGCCCGAAGGGGGCGGCGCGGCCCGCGTCGCCGTCACCTCCGGCCAGCGGGACGCGGTGACGGCGGCCGTGGGACTCGTACCCTTCGCGGGCATCGCCTTCCTCTGGTTCATGGGGGCGCTGCGGGCGCACGGCGGTGACGCCGAGGACCGCTTCGTCTCCACCGTCTTCCTCGGCAGCGGCCTGGTCTTCGTCGCCTGCCTCTTCGGCGCCGCCGCGGCCGCCGGCACGGTGCTCGACGCCGACCAACCCCAGGAGTTCGGCCGCCACTTCTCCTACACCCTGCTCACCACCTACGCGATGCGGATGGCCGCCGTCTTCGTCCTCGCGACCTCGACCATCGGCCGCAGGCTCGGGGTCTTCCCACGACCGCTGGTCCTCCTCGGTACCCTCGCCGGTCTGGTGCTGCTGGTGGTCGGTTCCTCGGTGCCGTGGTCCGAGCTGGTGTTCCCGGCCTGGGCCCTGATGATCAGCGTGTACGTCCTGAAGTCGGGCCTGGCGGGCCCGCGGGCGCCCGGCCCCACGGCCTGACCCGCCCCCCGACCGGCGTCACCCTCGGCGATTCACTCCGACGGAGGCGCCCGACGGGCCCCGCCCGGCCACGGCCCGCAGGCTGGTCCGGGGATGCCGCCGGGGGCCACCGAAAGGACCACACCTTGCTGAGGCTCGTCGTCGATCTCAACCGGTGCCAGGGATACGCGCAGTGCGCCTTCCTCGCCCCCGACGTCTTCGCGATGCACGGGGACGAGGGGCTGCTCTACGACCCACAGGCCCAGGCGGCCCAGCGCGAGCGCGTGCTCCAGGCCGCCGCCGCGTGCCCCGTGCAGGCGATCCTCGTGGACGAACTCGACCTGGCCGCGACCGGGGCCGGCGCGGCCACCGGATCCGGGGAGGTCTCCGATGGCTGACAGCGCCCTCGAACAGCTCAAGCGGTCCGGCCGGATCGTCATCGTCGGAGCCTCGCTGGCGGGCCTGCGGGCCGCCGAAACCATGCGGGAGAAGGGCTTCGCCGGCTCGCTGACCCTGATCGGCGACGAGCCCGACGAACCGTACGACCGCCCGCCGCTGTCCAAGAGCGTGCTGCTGGGCCGGGCCGACGCGGACCACACCCTGCTGCCACGGCGCCGCGACCTCGGCGCCGAGTGGCGCCTGGGCGTACCGGCCGACGGCCTCGACATGGCGGCCCGTACGGTCAAACTGGCGGACGGCGACGAGGTGCCGTACGACCGCCTGCTGATCGCCACCGGAGTGCGCGCCCGGCCCTGGCCGAACGAGGCCGAGCGCGAACTGGGCGGCGTCTTCACCCTGCGCACCCGCCGTGACGGAGGGGCCCTGGCCCGGGCGCTCGCCGCCGGACCGAGCCGGGTCCTGGTCATCGGCGCCGGGTTCACCGGCTCCGAGATCGCCTCCGCCTGCCGCGAACGCGGCCTGGCGGTGACCGTCGCCGAGCGCGGGGACGGCCCCCTGGTCGGCGCCCTGGGCGGGGTGATCGGCGCGGTCGCCGCCGAGATGCAGCGCGAGAACGGCGTGGACCTGCGCACCGGCGTCATGGTCACGGGCCTGGAGGGGGACTCGACCGGCCGCGTCCGGGCGGCGCACTTCTCCGACGGCACCACCCTGGAGTGCGACGTCGTGGTCGTCTCCCTCGGCGCCCAGCGCAACACCGAGTGGCTGACCGGCTCCGGGCTGGGGGCGGGCCCGCGCGGCATCGCCTGCGACGCCGGCTGCCGGGCCTTCGACATCCGGGGCATCGTCACCGACGACATCTACGTGGCGGGCGACGTGGCCCGCTCCCCGCACGCGCTCTTCGGCTACCAGTTCCTGTCCCTGGAGCACTGGGGCAACGCGGTGGCCCAGGCCGAGACCGCGGCCCACAACATGCTGAGCGAGAGCACCGAGCGCCGCCCGCACCTGTGGGTGCCCGCCTTCTGGTCCTCCCAGTTCGGGGTGAACATCAAGTCCGTCGGGGTGCCCTCCATGGGCACCGAGATCATGATCGCCCAGGGTTCGCGCGCCGAGCGCCGCTTCACCGGCGTCTACGGGTACCAGGGCCGGGTGATCGGAGCGGTCACCTTCGACAACTCGCGCTGGCTCCAGTTCTACGAGCAGCAGATCGAGGCGACCGCCCCCTTCCCGCTCCCGTTCACCACCGTGGACCGCCGCCCGGAGGGCCAGAAGCCGATCCCCGCGGACTTCCCCGACCCCTCCGTGCCCACGCACGGCCCGACCATCACCCTCAGCGGGTACTCCCCGGCCGACCGCCGGATCACCTTCACCCCCGCCGGGCACTGACCCGCACGCCCACGGAGGACCCGCCATGAACGACGGCATTCTGAGCCAGATCCTGGACTACGCCCACCGCGCCAACCCGTACCCGCTGTACGAGGAGCTGCGCAAGACGCCCGTCTACCACGACGGGACCGGGCCGTACGTCATCAGCACCTACCACGACATCCAGAGCCTGCTGCACGACCCGCGGCTCAGCTCCGACTCCCGCAACCTGACCGCCATGGCCGGCGACCCGCTGGCCGAGGGCGGGGGAGAGGAGGAGACCGCGCTGCCGCCGAGCTTCCTGAAGCTGGACCCGCCGGAACACGACCGGCTGCGCCGGATGACCAACAGGCCCTTCGGGCCGCCGCACTCCCCGCACCGCGTCGACGGGATGCGCGACGGGCTGCGGGGGATCGTCACCGGGCTCATCGACAACCTCGGCGACCCCGCGGAGATCGACCTGGTCGACCAGTTCGCCTACCCGTTCCCCGTCACGATGATCTGCCAACTGCTGGGCGTGCCCCGCGAGGACGAGGCCCGCTTCCACGTCTGGGCCGACACCCTGGCCGCGAGCCTGGATCCCGATCCGGACTCCGACCCGGTGGAGCGCCAGCGCAGCACCCACGACTCCCGGATGGAACTCGGCATGTACCTGGCCGGGTTGATCGAGGAACGCCGCAAGAACCCGGGCGACGACATGCTCTCCCAACTGGCGGTCGGACACGGCCCGGACGAGACCCTGTCCACCATGGAGCTGCTCAGCACGGCCGCCCTGCTGCTCATCGCCGGGCACGAGACCACGGTCAACCTGATCACCAACGGGATGCTGACGCTGCTGCGCAATCCGGACGTCCTGGCGCAGCTCCGCGAGGAGCCGGGGCTGGCGGTGCCGCTCGTCGAGGAGCTACTGCGGTTCGAGCCGCCGGTGCAACTGCTGCCCCAGCGCACGCCCCTCGTCGACATCGAGGTCCGCGGGGTCACCATCCCCAAGGGCTCCTCGATGTGGTTGATCCTGGCCTCCGGCAACCGGGACCCGGCCCGCTTCGAGGATCCGGACCGGTTCGACCCCCACCGCAAGGACATCCAGCACCTGGGCCTCGGCAGCGGCGTCCACAGCTGCTTCGGCGCCCCGCTGGCGCGCCTGGAGGCGCAGTTCGCGCTGAGCGAGCTGGCCCGGCGGCTGGAGAACCCCCGGCTCCTGGAGGACCCGCCGCCGTACCGGCAGAACGCGGTGCTGCGCGGTCCCCGGCACCTGAGGATCGGCTGCGACGGGATCCGCCCCTGAGCGCTCGGACGGACCGGCGCTCACGCCCCCAGGCGTGCGCGCCACCAGTCCACCGTTGCCCCGATCTGCTCGTCGAGGGGGGTGGCGCGCTGCGCGAAGCGCGCTTCGTAGGCCCGCGCGTCGATGACGAACGGCCGGTCGAACTGGTAGCGGACCTCCTTCAGTTCGCGGATCAGCGGCGAGAACAGCGAGGCGACGCCGAGCACGGCGGACGGCAGCGGGCGCACCGCGACCGGCCCCGTCGCCGCCCGGGCGGCGAGGAGGCCGACCATCTCGCGGGTGGACCGCGGCGGCTCCGTGGGGACGTGCCAGGCGCGTCCCCACGCCCGCTCCTCGCCCGCGACCTCGACCAGGGCCGCGGCCACGTCCGGGAGGTAGCTCCAGCTGTGCGGGGCGTCCGGGTCCCCGAGGGCGGAGACCGGCTTGCCGCGCAGCACGCGCGGCACGACCCGGGCGGCCAGGTGCCCGCCGTCGGTCACGCCGGGGCCGAAGAAGTCCGAGGCCCGCACCTCGACCGCCTTGATCCGGCCCTGCTCGTGGAGCGCCAGTGCCCGCTCCCAAACGGCCGCGCGCACGCGGCCCTTGGGGCCGGTCGCCGCGAGCGGCAGCTCCTCGGTGAGGGGGCCGTCGACCGGACCGTAGCCGTAGAGGTTGCCCAACATGACCAGGACCGCCCCGGTCGCCTCGGCGCTCGCGCACAGGGCTGCCGCCAGCGGGGGCCAGGCACGCGTCCAGTGGTGGTAGGGCGGCGCGGCGCAGCTGAAGACCGCGTCCGCGCCCCGCACCGCCGCGGTCAGCCGCTCGGCGTCCGTCGCGTCCAACGCGACGTGCTCGATGCCGGGTTCGGGGCTGCGGCCCGAGCGGGTGACGACGCGCACCGAGTGCCCCCGCTCGGCCAGCAGTCGGGCGGTGGCGGCCCCGGCGGGCCCGAATCCTACGACGACGTAATGGCTCACAGGCGCACACTACGGGTGGGGGTGGTTGCGGTACACAAAGTGCCGTCGCGATTGATCATGGTCCAGCTGGCGTCGGGGTCAGCGAGTCGTCCGGCCGCCGGGTGCGGACTCGGCGCGGGCGCAGGATGTCGTCGGCGTTCGGGAGTTCGGCGAAGTCGGCGTGTGCCTGGGTGAGGGCTTCGGGGTACGTCTCCTGCTTCTCGTGCTCGGCGAGCGCCCGGTAGATGCTCGCGACGCTGGGGGCCTGCCCCGTGCGTTTGCCGGTGGGGACGATCAGGTCGGGCTGGATCTGCTCGTCCGACTCGCCGTTCGCACGGTGGCGGAGCACGGTGTGCGGCATGTCCTCGGTGATGACGGGTGGCCGGCCGCCGTGCTTGCCGTGATGCGCGTGGTGGGCGAGTTCGCCCGCCAGGACGTGGGCGCCGGTGGTGCCTCGGTTGTCGGGCCGCAGGGTCGCCGTGCGTCCCCCAGTGGCGTTGTGCCAGCGGGCCCGGGTGCCGTCCGAGCCAGTGGGCCAGGGCCGGACCGGCGATGCCGGCTTCCGCGATGCCGGCTCCCGCGATCGGCACGTTCCGGTGTGTCATGACGCTCCCTTCCATCCTCCTCGTCTTCTCCCGCCTCGGGTGGCGGCCCCGGTGCGGTCCGTTCGGGGCGGCCGGGGCCGCTTGTTGTGCACGGCCCCGACCGGGGCTCAGATGGCGAGGTGCTGCTTGGTGCCGGAGTCGTCGGCAGTCGTCTCGGGGGTGATGCCGTGCTGCTCTTCTTCGGGGCGCCCCTTCTTGGGCAGCAGGAAGGTGATCGCGAAGAAGACCACGAGCAGGCACGCCTGGACGATCAGCGCGCGGTGGAAGCCGCCGGTGAAGTCACCGGTCTTGGCCTGGGCGAAGAACACCGAGCCGAAGACCGCGACGCCGATGGAGCCGCCGACCGCCTGTACCGCCGACAGGACACCGGAGGCGGATCCGATCTCGTCGTCGTCGACCGCGGCCAGGATGAAGCTGAACAGTGCGGCAATCACCATGCCGGCGCCGACGCCCGCCACCGCCACGCCGGGGACGATGTCCCAGATCGAGAACGAGGCGGCGTCGAGGCCGTCGAGCTCGAACCACAGCACGGCGGCGCCGGCCAGCTGGACCAGCGGTCCGATCTGGAGCACCTTGCGGCCGATCTTGTCAGCGAGGAACGCGCCGCTGATGGCGCCGCCGATCGCGGTTCCCACGGCGAGGGGCAGGTTCCCGAGGCCCGCCTCACCGGCGGTGAAGTGGTGGCCGATCTGGAGGAACAGGGTCAGGACCAGCTGGGTGCCGATGAGCCCGCCGAAGAACAGGGCGATGCCGCCGAGGCCGACGGTGAAGGCGGGCTTGCGCAGCAGGCCCGGGGTCACCAGCGGTTCGCGGCCCGCGGCGGCCGTGCGGCGCTGCTGGAGGGCGAAGAGGGCAAAACCGATCGCCGAGGCGGCCATGGACAGCCACGTCCACAGCGGCCAGCCGTTCTCCTGCCCCTGGTTGAGCGGCAGCACCAGCAGGGCGCAGGACCCCACAACCAGGGCGGCGCCGATCATGTCGACCCGTACCGTGCGGTCGCCCGCCTTCTTGGGCACGAACTTCGCGGCGACGATCAGTGCCGCGATGCCGATGGGCAGGTTGATCAGGAAGACCGAGCGCCAGCCCAGGTCGAAGAAGTCGCCCTCGATGAGGAAGCCGCCCAGGACCGGGCCGATGATGCCGCCCAGGCCGAGGACGGGTCCGAAAATCGCGAAGACCTTGGTGAGCTCGGGGCCGGAGAAGTTCTCCCGCAGCAGGCCCAGGCCCTGGGGCAGCAGCATCGCTCCGGCGGTGCCCTGCAGCAGGCGGAAGGCGATCAGCGACTCGATGTTCGGCGCCATCGCGCACAGCAGGGAGGTCGCGGTGAAGGCCGCCAGCCCGATCAGGAACATCCGGCGCCGGCCGTAGCGGTCGCCGAGCCGGCCGCCGAGCACGAGTCCGGCGCCCAGGGTGAGGGCGTAGCCGCCGATCACCCACTGCAGTCCGACGGAACCGGCACCGAGGGATTTTTCCAGGTCCGGTCCGGCGACGTTGACGATCGAGGCGTCCAGGAGATCCATGATCTCCGCGACGATCATCACCGCCAGGATCAGCCACCGCCACCGGTAGGGCTCGGTCGTCTCCTCAAGGGTGGGGGACGGGTCACGCATTCCAGATACCTCCATGGTGAAGTAATTCCATCATGAAGGTAAAATGGTAGCGGTAGGTTGTCAAAGCGGAGCGGCCGTGCGGACCGCGTGGCAGGAGAGAAGGGCGAAGGCGTGGAGGAAGCACTGCGCGACGGTGTCGCGGAGCAGCGTGAGCGGCTCATGGAGTCGCTGAGGATCTACGGCGGCCACTACGCCGAGCTCAGCCGGCGCTTCGCCGCCTGGCTGGGCCTGCACTCCACCGACGCGACCGCGGTCCTGGAGATCGCCGCCGCCGAAGAGCGCGGCATCCCCCTGTCACCGGCGCGGCTGAGCGAGCGGATCTCCCTGTCCACCGGCGCCACCACCGCGCTGCTGAACCGACTCGAAGCGGCGGGACACATCACGCGGGCCCGCGAGCACTCCGACCGGCGTGTCATCACACTGCGCAGCGGCGGACACATCCAGGAACGGGCGGACGAGTTCTTCGGCCCGCTCGCCCACCGCCTGGACGCCGCGATGTCGCACTACCCGCCCCGGTTGCTGGAACAGATCGAAGCGTTCATGGCCGACCTGAACACCACCATGGACAGCCACCTCACGGAACAGGACGCGGTGGCACCGCGTTCCCCCCGCAGCCCTGCCGAAAGAACTCCCTGACCGGCCTACTGCCCGCCGCCCGGCCGGCCCTTCTTGGCCCGCCCTGCCCTACGCACCTCGTGCGGGCGCCAGCGCGCCGGGCCGGCATGGGCTACTCCTCCTCGACCGTCCTCGGGCGCGTCCGGATTGCCGGTCCTTCAGCGGGGGCAGGCGGGCGACGTCCTCGTCCTTGATGTCGTGCCCCTCGGTGCCGCGTACGGGCCAACGCCGTCACCCCGGGCAGCAGCACCCGGTTCTTCCGCAGCCACGTCACCGCGTGGTTGAACAGCGCCATCGGCCTCTCGGTGTGCGTCCATGCCCGCCCGTACGGGATGCTACGGAACTCCCGTCCCACCTCCGGCCGGTGAAGCCGCGGTACTCGAAATCGAGGAAGAAGAACCGCTCCAGCTCCGGGCGCGTGGGCACCTGGGAGAACGTCCCCTACGCCTCGGTCTGCTTTCTGTACCGCGACCACCCACACCCGCACTAGCTCCCGTGCGCACGCCGGTCAGTGGGCACCCGGCCCTTCGGGGTCGTCGGGCGGTGTGGGCCCGGCGCGGTGGACCAGGCGGTAGCCGTACGGGCGCTTGCGGCCCCGCTCCTCGGTGTGGCGGATCCGGGCCTCGCGGAGCGCCGCCTCGACGAGTTCGTTGACGGCGGCGTTGCTCCGCCGGATCCGGGTGAGCTGGTCCCGGGTGAGGCCCGCGGCGCGGGCGGCGGTGCCCAGGTGCGCGTCCCGGGCCAGGGACCGCAGCAGGATGCCGAGGGTGAAACCGTTGAGCTGCCCGTGCGGTGCCACCGGCTGGGCGGCGGCCAGGGCGGTGGCGGCCACCAGGGCCGCGTCGAAGGGCGGGTCCCGCCGCCAGCGGGTCAGCAGGGCCTCCGAGACGCCCGCGGCGGCGGCGCACCCCGCGGGGCCCAGACCCATGGCGGCCGCGTGCAGGGCCCGGGCGCGGCGCGCACCGGTCTCCGCGATCAGGTCCGGCTGTCCGTGGACCGCGTCGATCAGATCCTGGTCCAGTGCGTCCGCGGCGGTCAGCCGGGCCACCACGCGCTCCGCCCAGCCCTCGGGCCGGGCCGCTCCCTGCGGTGCGGGGTCGTTCACGTTCCGCGCGCCTCCTGCCCGGCAATGGGCCGTCTCCTGGTCGTCGAGCCCATTGTGCGGCCGCGGCCGAGCGCGCCGCGCGCCGTTGCACGGTCCCCGGCCCGACCATCGTCTACAGTGCAGTAGACCGTCTACGTGGCTGTAGTCGATCGGTGCCCCGCGCGGGGCACCGCACGACGACGGCCACGGGTCACCGACCGTCGACACCGGACCCCCGCCGCCCGACCGCCGCCCGACCTCCCGAGAGGCCCGCCCATGGCCGATTCCGTCACCGCCGCGACCGACCTCGCGGTGAACCTGCTCGACGCGCACGCGCTCCTGGCCGCCTTCGGCGTGGTGGGCATCGGGGTCGTGATGTTCGCCGAGACCGGGCTGCTGATCGGCTTCTTCCTGCCCGGGGACTCCCTGCTCTTCACCGCCGGCCTGCTGTGCGCGGGCCCGGCCGGAGCGGTCACGACGCTCTCCCTCCCGCTGGTCCTGGTCGCCGCCGTGACCGGCGCGCTGGCCGGGGCCCAGTGCGGCTACCTGATCGGACGCCGGGCGGGCACGGCCCTCCTCGCCCGCGGCCGGTCCCCGCGGCTGCACGAGGGGGCCGAACGGGCCGAGCGGTTGCTGGAGCGGTACGGCCACGCCAAGGCGATCGTGCTGGCCCGCTTCGTACCGGTGGTGCGCACGGTCTTGAACCCGCTCGCCGGAGCCCTGCGGGTCCCGGCCCGCGCCTTCACCCTCTGGCAGGTCGCCGGCGGGCTCGTGTGGACGCTGGGCCTGGTGTTCGCCGGCTACGGGCTCGGCTCCGGCGTCCCCGACGTCGACCGGTACCTGTTGCCGATCGTCGCCGCCATCGTCGCCCTGTCCCTGCTTCCCCTGGCGATCGAACTGCTCCGCTCCCGGCGGGCCGTCAAGCACCGGAACGGAACCGTTGGATGACCACCACGCACCTCCTCGTACCCGCCCACCCGCATGCGCCGGCGTATGACGGTTCGGGCGTCGACGGCCCCGCGTACGTCGACGTGACCGGCCTCGCCCACAGGGCCCCCGGCTGGCTCGACACCCTCGTCTCGGCCTGGTCGGCCTACGGGCTGGCCCTGTTCGCCGTGCTGATGGCCGTGGGCTGGTGGCGGGCCCGGCGCGCGGGCGCCCCCGCGGCGGTCACCGCCCTCGCCGCCGCGCCGATCACCCTCGCGGCCTTCGGCGTCGACTCCCTGCTGAAACTCGCCGTGCGCGAGGACCGACCCTGCCGGACCCTGCGCACCGTGACGCTGGAGGCGTGCCCCGCCCCCGGCGACTGGTCCTTCCCCAGCAACCACGCCGCCCTCGCGGCGGCGGCCGCGGTCGCCCTGCTCTTCGTCTCGCGCCGGCTCGGCGCCGTGGCCCTGGCCGCGGCGGCGCTGATGGCCGCCTCCCGGGTGTGGGTCGGCGTGCACTACCCGCACGACGTGCTGGCCGGCTGCCTCGTCGGCGCCGTGGTCGCCGCCGCGGCGGCCCGTACGGTCCGGCGCCACCAGGGCGCGCTGGCCGACCGCCTGAAGCGCGGACCGCTGCGTCCCCTGCTGGCCGCCGCATGACCCGTACCGACGCCGCCCGCCGCGCCGGGTGGCTGGCCCTGGCCGCCGCGTCGATGTTCGCGCTGCTGGCGCTGTGGGTCGTGCGCGCCCCCGACCACCTGCTGCCCGCCGACGCCGGCCTGCACCGCTGGTCCGTGACGCACCGCCCGGCCCCCGCCGCGACACTGTCCCGCGCGCTCACCGACACCGGCACCGGCTTCGTCCCGTACGTCCTGCTGCTCGTGGCCGGGTGGTACGCGGGGCGCACCACCCGGCGCGGGGCCCGGACGGCCGCGGCGTTGCTGCTGTGCCTCGGCGCGGGGCAGGTGGTGCGCTACGGGGTCATGACGCTGGTCGCCCGCCCGCGTCCCGCGGCCGGTGACTGGGCCGCGCACGCCTCGGGCTGGTCCTTCCCCTCCGGTCACACCAGCACGGCCGCGATGACCGCCGGGCTGCTGGTCGCCGCGCTGTTCCTGCGCGGCTCCCGGGTGCCCCGCACCGCCGTGGTGCTCATCGGCCTGTGGGGCGCGGGGGTCGGCCTCAGCCGCGTCTACCTCGGCGTCCACTGGTTCACCGACGTGCTCGGCGGCTGGCTCTTCGCCACCGCGTGGCTCGCCCTCCTCGCCCACCTCCACCTGCGGCGTCCGCCGGCCGAGGGGCTCGGGCAGGAGCTCACGCGGGGATGAAGGCGTCCTCGGGCGAGTCGTCCAGGACGAAGCCGTTGTCGAGGCGGACGCGGACCGTCACGCGCAGCCGCTGCTCCTGGTAGGCGACCCAATGCGGCTCCAGGGAAGCGACCTTCTCCACCAGCTGCTGCCGGCTGGCCGGGGGCATCTGCGGGCCGAAGTCCTCCAGGAGCGAGGAGAGCCGCAGGTACTCGGCCGCCTCCGGGCCCTGCCGGTCGTGGCCGACCACCCGCTCGACGGTTCCCTCGACGCCCGCCGCCAGGGACAGCGATCCGATGACGGCCCCGGGCGACCGGGGGGCGTCGTCCGTCACGGCGACCCAGTCGGTGAGCCTGGTGTCCGCCGCGAGCTTTACCCGCTGGCCTTCTTGGAGGGTCATGGATCCTTCGTTCCGTAGGGCCGGGCCCGGCGCGGGCCGGCCGGTGCCGTCGTCATCAGCGCGATCGTGATCGTGATCGCCGGTGCCATTGTCCAGGACGCCGTCTACAGAGGGCGCCCGGTGGTGCCGCTCGGCGTGCTGGCGCCCGGGGCGGCCACGAGCTGTCCGGTGGCGGTCAGGGCCAGTCGGGAGAACAGGGTGCCGGAGAAGCCGAACAGCAGGGAGATGGCCAGGGCGATCGGCGCCGCGGGCGCGTTCCACGAGTTGTCGAGGAATACGTGGCCGAGGAGGTTGAGTTCCGGGTCGGCGAGCATGCGGACCAGGAGCAGACCGCCGACCGAGGCGAGGGCGCCGCCGACCGGGGCCAGGACCAGCACCCCCCAGGAGGACGGGCGCTGAGCGCGCATGACTCCGACGAGCGGCGACAGGAAGCCGCCCAGCGCGCCGAAGACCATCGTCAGCCGGTGGTCCATGACGGCGCCGATCAGCAGCACCGCGCCGAGCCCGGTCGTGGCCAGCCACAGGGCGACGCGTTGTTGCTCGTACTCGCGCTCGGACTCGGTGTCCTCCCGGTCGTGGAGATGCTCGGTGGCCGCGAACAGGAGGGCGCCGGTCTCGGGCCCGGTGGCGGGCAGCGCGCCCAGTTCGGCGGCCAGTTCCGTGTCACCGGGATGCGGGGAGGCCGCGAGCCGAAGGCGCAGCGACCGGACGTGCGCGGCGATCTCCTCGGGTGTCTCCAGGCGCAGGAGCTGGCGCTCCGCGCTGTGCAACATCCGCCAGGCAGCGGCCAGTTTGGACAGCGGGATCGCGATCACCCATGAGCTGGGCAGCAGCCGCCACACCACCAGGCCGCTCTTCTCCAGCTCGTCCAACCGCCCGGTCACGGCGACCAGCACCGCCGTCGTGACGGGGTCGCCGGCGTGCGCGGCGGCCAGTACGGACGCCCGGGCCCGGCAGTCCCGGATGCGGCCTTGGAGCAGCCGGTAGCGGGGGGCCGCGATCAGCCCCCTACTGGTGATGTACACGATCCCCAGGTAACAGACGCAGACCAGTTCCAGCGCCCAGCGGCCGTCCCCGAACACTCTCTCCCACACCCGCGCCCCCTCGACGTCCGCGTCGGCCCATCCTGCCCCAAGTCGCCCCTGGTGGGGAGCGGTTCACCGGATGACGTGCGGCGCCGCGTCAGGCCCGCCGGTCCGTGCCCGTGTCGTCGTCGATCCGTATCCACTGGACCTCCAGGTCGCCGGTGGACGCGAAGGTGGAGCGCAGGAGGGCCTCGGAGTCCGTCGTGCCGGTCACCACGGCGGTGAAGCGCTTCGCTCCGGCGCGGTGGGCGAGGAAGGCGGTCGGATCCGGCACGTTCCCCGCGCCGGGCAGCGGGACCAGGTGGGCGGGGTGCAACAGGTGCCAGGTCTCGGGGTCGACCTCCGGCCCGTGGTGCAGGACGGCGATCTCCCCCGGCTCCGCCCCGTACATCCGGGTCACCGCCACCGCGGCGCGATGGGCGGGTCCCACCGCCAGACCCGCACCGACGCACCGGTAGAACTCGCGGGCGAAGGTGATGGCCATCACGTCCCCCACCCGACCTGGATAGCCGATCGCACACCCGGCGGTCCGCGCCAACTCCTCGGCCGCAGCGCCGGTGGCACAGGCGCTGAGCAGCACGAGCCGCACGCCCTTGCCGGCTGCCGCCAGCAGCTCGCCGAGCCCCGCGGTGATCAGCGGGGCGTCACCGCCGTCCACGGTCAGGACCCGCAGACCTTCGTCGGTCGCGTGGCCGGAGAAGTGGACCACCGTCGGTGCCCGGTCCAGCAGATGTTCGAGGATGTCCTCGCCGCGCACCGCCTGGGCGGTGTGCACCGCCAGCCCGTCGCGGTAGCGGGCCGAGCGGACGACCTGAGTCACCTCGCGCTGCTCCTCACCGGTGTCGGGGCCGCCGAGCCGGGTGGCGACCGCGGACAGCATCAACACGTTCGCCGGCGGCGGGCCGCTCACCCTTCGGGCGCCGGGGCCGTGGTGGTCAGGACCGCCTGCAGGACGGCGCTCAGCGCGACGGCCCTCGCGGGCTGGGCCGCGAGCAGAGCCGCGAGTTCGGCCACGGCCCGGTTGCGCTCCTCGGCACCGGGCGCGGCCCCGTGCGCCGCGGCAGACAGCACGTCCCCCGGGTCCGGTGCGGCGGCCCGCCGGGCCGCACGCACCACCACCCCGGACGGGTCGGCGACCTCGGGGGCGTCGTCCAGGGCGCGGGCGGCCAGCCAGTGCACCGTTGCCGTCCAGGACTCGTCGAAAACGATCTCCTCGATCACCGCGAGCCATCCGAGCGCCTGCGCGTCCGCGGCCTCCAGAGCCCGCTGGACCCGGGCGTGCAGCGCCTGCCGGTCCTCCAACAGGCCGTAGACGGCTTCGATGCCGTCTCCGGCGGCCAGCGCCAGGATCGCGCGGTGCACGGTGATCACTGGGCTCTCGCCCTCGGGCCCCTCGCCCATGCCGGCCAGTACTCCGTCCACGTCGGGAGCGAAGAGGTCCTCGGCGTGCGCGGCCAGGAACGCGGCCGATCCCGCCCAGCCTCCGTCCCGGGCACTTGCCCGGATCCATGCGATCAGGGTCTCGCTCAGCAACAGCGGCCGATACACCACGTCAACTGGTACACCTGCCGTCGCCTGTTCGAGCAGCTCCGCATGCCGGTCCGCAAGACCGCCCAGCAGCGCCCATTCACGCAAGGCCAGGACGGAACCTGCATTGAGCAGAGCGGTGTGGCCTGCCAAGAAGTCGCGCGAGTCGGCCCAGGTGTTGGTGCGCATCCAGTCCGCTGTCAGTTTGAGGGCCGTATCGCTGACGTCCAGCCACGTCGGTGGTTCGGCAGCGCCGCCACCTTCTCCGCAGAGGCGCACGACTGCCTCGCGCTGTATGGGGTCCGACTCGACCACATACCGCAGGAGCTGGCGGACCTGGAAGATGGTCGGCCCATCTAGCCCAGCGGGCGAAGCCAGCAGTGCGCACAACGCCTCGGCCCCTTCGACTGTCCCGATGTGGTCCAGGACGAACACGGCTCGCCGGTAGGAGATCTGAGCTACGGCATGCGGCTCTCCGTGCCACGAGCCGATGACCTCCGCGTACAGCCTGAGGGCCTCGTCAATCCGTCCGATCTCAGCGAGCCGGTTGGCGAGGTTGGTGAGGGAGTTGGCGAGGTTGGGGAGGTGGGCGTCGGGGTTGGCTTGGGCGAGTGCGCGGTGGATGGTGGCGGCTTCTTCGGCTGGGGCGAGTGCTTCGTCGCGCCGTCCGACTTCACCGAGCCGGTTGGCGAGGTTGTTGAGGGAGCTGGCGAGGTTGGGGAGGTGGGCGTCGGGGTTGGCTTGGGCGAGTGCGCGGTGGATGGTGGCGGCT
>NZ_JBVHUE010000003.1:0-68194 GCF_055565515.1 Streptomyces sp. NPDC028419
GGCTCCACACCTACAATCACCACCGCGGACACACCGCACTCGCAGGCAAACCACCCGCCAGCCGCGTCCCCAACCTCACAGGGCAATACACCTAGTCCGGTGGGTGGGGAATACGGGCCAGGGGCGCCGGGTTGGCGGGACTGCCAGGTCAACGGGACGGTTCGGGAGGGTTCATGGCAGTGAACGGCACGGTGGTCGACGGGTTCGAGGGGGTGCGCGAGGAGTTCGCCGCCTTCCTCGCGGCCGAGGAGCACGCGCCCGGCGCTCAGTTGGTGGTGTACCGGGGCGGTGAGCGGGTCGTGGACCTGTGGTCGGAGGGGGTGGACGCAGGCTCCCTGCTCGGCGTCTTCTCGTCCACCAAGGGCGCGGCGTACCTGGTGGCGGCGCTGCTGGTGCAGGACGGCGTGTTGGACCTGGACCGGACCGTCGCCTCGTACTGGCCGGACTTCGCGCAGGAGGGCAAGGGCGGGATCACGCTGCGCGAGTTGCTGGCCCACCGGTCCGGGGTGATCGGTGCGGACGCCGGGTTCACCGCGGCGGAGCTGGCGGACGACCGGGCGTTGGCGGCCCGGTTGGCGGGGCAGCGCCCCTTCTGGCAGCCGGGCCGGTTCTTCGGCTACCACGCCATCGTGATCGGCGCCCTGGTCGGCGAGGTGGTGTTCCGGGCCACCGGGCGCACGCTCCAGGCCTGGTACGAGGAGCGGATCCGCGCTCCGCACGGTCTCGATCTGTGGCTGGGCCTGCCGGAGTCCGAGGAGCCGCGCTTCCTGAGCACGCTGGCGATGCTGCCGACGCCGGAGCAGGCGGCCGAGATCGAGGCGGCCGCCGCGAGCCCGTACGGCCTCGGCGGGATCGCCTTCAACGAGCACGCGCCGGGCAACGGCGAGTTGTACGACTTCCCCAACTCGCGTGCCGTGCGCGCCGGGGGCCAGGCGTCGGCGGGCGGGATCGGCTCGGCGCGCGGTCTGGCGGGCCTGTACGCGGCGGCCGCCTTCGGCCTGGACGGACGGGCCGCCCTGCTGAAGCCGGACACGGCCGCCGAGTTCGCCCGGATCCACTCGGAGGGCAAGGACCTCGTGAGCGGCACGGCGAAGGCGTTCGGCCTCGGCTTCCAGAGCTACGGCCCGAACTTCCCGGCCCTGGGCGCGGGCGCCTTCGGCCACAGCGGCGCCGCGGGTTCCCTGGCGCTCGCCGACCCCCGGCAGGGCTTCGCGTACGGCTACGCGCGGCGCCGGTACGCCTTCCCCGGCGGCGCCGCCCCGGAGAACGAGCGCCTCCTGTGGGCGGTGGTCCGCGCGCTGGCCTGACGGGAACGCGCCCCGACGGGTGCCGGTGGGGCGGGTCAGCGGGGTGTGCCGTCGGGGTGGCGCAGCAGTCGCAGGGCGTTGGCCACGACGATCAGCGTGGAGCCCTCGTGGACGAGGACGGCCGGGCCGATGCCCATGCCCAGGACGGTCGCCGGGACCAGGACCGCGACGATGCCGAGGCTCAGCCAGAGGTTCTGCCGGATGATCCGGCTGGCCCGGCGACTGAGGCCGGTGATGAACGGCAGTCGACGCAGGTCGTCGGACATCAGCGCGATGTCCGCCGTTTCCAGGGCGACGGCGGAACCGGCCGCGCCCATCGCCACGCCCACCGTCGCGCGGGCCATCGCGGGCGCGTCGTTGACCCCGTCACCGATCATGGCGGTCCGGTCCGCGGCGCGCAGCCGGGCCACTTCGGTGACCTTGTCCTGCGGCATGAGGCCGCCGCGGACCTCGTCCATGCCGACCGCGCGGCCCACCTCGTCGGCGACCCGCTGGTCGTCGCCGGAGAGCATGACCATCCGGGTCACGCCGAGTCCGCGCAGCCGGGCCACCGTGTCGGCGGCGTCCGGACGCGGGGCGTCCATCAGGCCGAGCGTGCCGAGGTAGCGCTCGCCCCGGCGCACCAGCATGGTGGTGCGGCCGGCCTCGGCGAGCTGCCTGGTCCGCTCGCGCAGCGCGGCCGGTACGGGCGGGCCCGCGAGGGTGTCGGCGTAGGCCAGGCTGCCGATGTGGACGTCCTCGCCGTCGAGTTCGGCGGTGACGCCGCGGCCGATGACGGCGCGCAGGTTCACGGCGGCGGCCGCTTCGGGCGCGGCGCCCAAGAGGGCGGGGGCGTCGCGGACGACGGCCTGCGCGAGGGGGTGGTCGCTCAGGCGCTGCACCGCGAGGGCGGTGCGCAGCAGTTCCCGCGGGCCGACGCCGTCGGCGGCCTCGGCCTCGGTCAGCCGCGGGCGGCCCTCGGTCAGGGTTCCGGTCTTGTCGAAGGCGAGGGTGCGCAGCCGCCCGAACTCCTCCAGCGGGGCGCCGCCCTTGACGAGTACGCCGCCACGGGCCGCGCGGCCGACGGCGCTGAGGACGGCGGCCGGGGTCGCGATGGCGAGGGCGCAGGGGCTGGCGGCGACGAGGACGGCCATCGCCCGGTAGAAGG
This sequence comes from Streptomyces sp. NPDC028419, assembly GCF_055565515.1. Lineage (NCBI taxonomy): Bacteria > Bacillati > Actinomycetota > Actinomycetes > Kitasatosporales > Streptomycetaceae > Streptomyces > Streptomyces sp. NPDC028419. The sequence goes on from NZ_JBVHUE010000003.1 coordinate 2,455, forward strand.
TGTCGGCGAAGGGTTCACCGGTGAGGGCGCCGACGCCGAGCAGCACCGCGACCAGGGCCAGCACGCCGGGGACGAACACCTTCTGGAAGCGGTCGGTGAAGCGCTGGGTGGGTGAGGTGCGCTCCTCGGCCTCCCGCACCATGCGCACCACCCGGGCGAGGGTGTTGTCCCGGGCGAGGCGGGTGACGACCACGTCGAGGGCGCCGGCGCCGTTGACCGTGCCGGCGAAGACCCGGCTCCCCGCGTCGACGGCGGCCGGGTCCGCGAGGGCCGCGGCGCGGTCGGCGACCGGCTGCTTGTCGACGGGGATGCTCTCGCCGGTGATGGCCGACTGGTCGAGGCTGCCGGTGCCGGAGGCGACGAATCCGTCGGCGGGGACCCGGGTGTGCGGGCGGACCAGGACGGTGTCGCCCACGACCAGCTCCTCCACGGGGACCTCGACCGGGGTCGCTGCGCGCAGGACGAGCGCGCTGCGGGGTGCCAGCTCGCCCAGCGCCTCGATGGACCTGCGGGCGCGCCCCATCGCGTAGCCCTCCAGGGCGTGACCGAGGCTGAAGAGTACGAGCAGGACGGCGCCCTCCTCCCACTTGCCGATGGCGGCGGCGCCCGCCGCGGCGACCAGCATGAGGAAGTCGACCTGGAAGCGGCCGCGCCGGACGGTGAGCAGCGCTTCGCGGAGGGTGAAGAATCCGCCGAAGACGTAGGCGGCGACGAAGAGGGGTGGGGTGGCGGGGCCGCCGTTGCCCGTCAGCTCCAGGATCAGGCCGGTGAGGTAGACGGTGAGGGCGAGCAGGGCGCTGACCAGTTCGGCGCGCTCGCTGAGGAAACCGTGCGCGTGGCCGTCGCCGCGGGGCGGGTCCGGCGTGCGGTTCGTATTCATGGAACGAACATATCAGTAAATCCACATATATGAATCTGTACACATCTCAATCCCTTGACTTAGAGTGGCTCCATGGAACCCTCGGCCGCCCCCACCCTCACCGAACCGGACGCCGAGGCGGTCGCCGAGGTCATGCAGGGCCTCGCCTCGCCCGCCCGGATCCGGATCCTCGCCCGCCTGCTGCACGCGCCGTGCTCGGTCGGCGAACTCGCCGACGATCTGGGCCTCGGCCAGCCCACCGTCTCCAACCATCTGCGGCTGCTGCGCCACCTCGACCTCGTCACGGGCCGCCGCACGGGCCGCAGCGTCGTCTACGAGCTGCACGACGCCCACGTGAGCGCACTGCTCCAGCAGGTCCTGGCCCACATCGGGCACGGCGAGCCGGGCGCCGCCCCGGTCCCCGCCCCCGCTGACTGACCGGGACGCGCGAAGGGGGCGCGGGCCGACACGGCCCGCGCCCCCTTCGACGGGGTCCTGCCGTTACTGCGGGCCGAAGGTCAGGGTCAGCTGGGGCGTCCCCTCGTTCGCGGCCGCCTCCGAGGACCACAGCCACGCCGGGTCGGCGCCGCCGTTCGTCAGCGCCAGGCTGTAGGAGCCGTTCAGGGCCGCGGCGACGGTGGCCCGGTCCAGGGTGGTCGTGGCGACCGCCGAGCCGTCCGCGATGCCGGCGAAGCTGCCGAGCGCGGTGGCGCCGAGGGCCGGACGGTTGTTGTAGGTCGTTCCGGTCTCCGTCCACGCGCCGGTGACCGGGACCACGGACACGGTGTCGGTGGTCCCCGCCCCGCTCATCGTGTTCGTCTTCACGCTCAGCGTGGCCGACTTCAAGACCGTGCCGGCGGGCGCCGCGGGGAGGGTGAAGCGCAGGTAGCTCTGGTAGAGCGCGCTGCCGCCCACCGCCAGGGAACCGGAGGTGCCGAAGTTGGTGCCGGGTGCGCCCGCGTTGGCGTAGGTGTCCTCGGCGGCCTGGACCTGGACGACCGAGTCCGCCGGAGCCGTGGCGAGGGCGTAGTGGTTCTGCACCTGCGCGGGGGTCAAGGCCGTCGGGTAGACGGCGGTCTCGTCGAGCTGGCCCGCCCAGTAGTCGCTCGTGGGACGCTCCGGCCAGCCGTTCAGGTTGTCACCGCCCGCGTGCCAGTAGCCGGCGAAGTTCTCGTTCGTGGTGACGTTCAGGGTGCCCTTCGCCGCCCCGTCCACATAGAGGACCATGCCGCCCGCGCCCTGGGTCGCGACGACGTGGTGCCACTGGTTGTCGTTGTAGCGGGCGGCGCCGCCCGTGGTGATCGTGCGGGTGGCTCCGGTGTAGACGCCGAAGGTCAGGCGGCCGTCGTTGGTCATGTAGACGTGCTTGTCGTACTGGCTGCTGCCGCGCGCCTGGTTGTTGCCGAAGCCGACGAGCTTGCCGCCGCGCGTGGTGTTCGTCTTGAACCAGGTCTCCAGCGTGTAGGTGTTGCCGACCGTCGAGCGGCGGTCGCCGTACACCTGGGTGTCCGTCCCGCCCAGACCGATCGCCGTGCTCGCGCCGGTGACCGCGCCGGGCGTCTGGCGCAGCGCCGGCGCGTTCAGGTGGACACCGCTGGAGTTGCCGCCGTCCGAGGAGTCGGCGACGAAGGGCAGCACGCTCTCGTCGTAGCGCCAGTACTGCGCGGCGCCGTCCGCGCGCACCTGGTTCGGGTAGGCGTCCGCGGTGGCCGGTACGGTCACCGATGCCGTGGCGGAGAGGGCGCTGGTGTTGCCCGCGCCGTCGGTCGCGGTCACCCGGTAGCTGTACGACTGGCCCGCGGAGACGGTGGTGTCGGTCCACGAGGCCTGCGGGCGCCGGAAGAACAGCGAGTCGGCGGCGACCGTGGCGATCGGCGTGGCGGAGCCGCCCCGGTACACCTTGTAGGTCAGCGTGCTGTCGTCGAGGTCGAGGCTGGTGCGCCAGCGCACCTGGACCTGGCCGGGCTTGAAGCTCACCGCGCTCGCGACCGGGACGGTCGGCGCTCCGGTGTCCCCGGTGGAGGCGAAGCGGGTCAGGCTCTGCTGCGCGGAGCCGTTGACGGTGGTGAACTCGCCGCCGACCCAGAGGTATTGCGTCCCGGCCTTGGAGCCGACCGTCATCACCCGCGGTCCGATGCCCTCGCCGATGCCGTCGTTGGTGTCGGGGGCCCAGCCCAGTTTGGCCGTGCCGGTGGTGGGTTCGGCGAGCAGGTGGTGGCGCTGCCCGTCGGGGTACTCGCCGACGCTGGAGCAGTCGTGCGCGTGCGAGGCGCTGTAGAGCACGTTCTGGTAGGGCAGCACGGCCTGGGTGGCGCCGAGGCAGGTGTCGCGCCAGCGCTGGCCGAAGCCGTCGAGGTCGAGCGCGATCCGGCCGTCGAAGACCCCGCCGCCGGTGCCCTCGTTGCCGGTGTAGAAGCCGGTGGCGTCGACGGCGATGTCCTTGACAACCGAATTGGTCTCGATGAAGCCGGGGTAGGACTTGGCGAGCGCACCACTGGTGGCGTCCACGACGGCGAGCGCGTGGGTGTTCGTACCGTTGACGGTGAAGAAGTCGCCGCCGATCAGCACGTTCTTGCCGTCGGGGGTCACCTCGACCGCGCGGCCCGGTTCGTCGGCGTCGGCCGTGAAGGGCCGCAGGGCGCCGTCGGCCGTGGCGACGGCGGCGAAGCGCTGGCGCGACTGGCCCTGGACGGTCAGGAAGTCGCCGCCCGCGTAGACGGTGTCGTCAGTGACGGCGAGCGCGCGGACCGTGGCCGCGAAGGACGGGTGGAACGCGGCCTTCGGGGTGCAGGTCGCCACGTCGATCGCGGCGAGGCTGGAGACCGGCGTGCCGTTGACGGCGCCGAAGTACCCGCCCGCGTACAGGGTCTGCTTGTCGGGCGACAGGGCCAGCGCGCGGACCGTGGCGGTGCCGCCGCCGACGGTGAAGGAGAGCGTGCAGGCCGTCGGGGCGCCGGTCGCCGCGTCGAGGGCGACGAAGTTGACCGCGGACCGCTCGGCTCCGGCGCCGCCCTCGGGCGGCCGGACGGCCGAAAAGGTGCCACCGGCGAAGATCGTGCCGTTCGCTTCGGCGAGCGCCCAGACGACGCCGTTGGGCTGCCAGCTCGACAGCGCGTCGGCCGTGAAGGCCACGGGCGGCGTGAGCGCCGCGGCCTGTGGTATGAGGCCCAGAGCGACGGCCGTCGCGCCACCGGACAGGGCCAGGACGAGAGCGGTCGCCAGGCCTTTGGATCTGCGCATGAACCCCCCAGTTCAAGATGCGAGGTGCTGAAGGTGCACGGCGGTGCGTGCGCACACATGGCCGGAAACAGCCGAACCGGCGTCGTGCGTAGGGCGCACACTAGGGCGATTTCGCTCCGCGTTCACCACACTTGACCCATCGGATGCGGAAAAGCGCGCTCCCGCCCCGCCCGACGCCCCGTCAGCCGAGCGGCGCCACGCGGCACAGGAGCGCGGCGGCGGACGGGCGGAACCCGACCCGGGTGGTGAAGGCGATGCCCGCCGCGTACTCCGTGGGCAGGCACTGGCCCTTGTAGGCGCCGTAGGCGAACTCCCCGCCCGCCGCGCCCGACGGCCGGTTGTCGCCCCGGTCGAACCAGACAGTGCGGCCCGCTCCGGCGAGGGCGGCGCGGCCCGGCGCGCACAGGGCCGCGGAGAGCCGCTCGCCGCGCACGCTGTACCCGATCAGGAACTGGCCCGCCGGGCACTGGAGCTTCGTGTAGCCGCCCGCCCAGTCGCCACCGGCCGGCACGTACCGCTCGTCGCGCACCACGCTCTGGGCGCCCGTCGCGGCCCGCAGGCCTGAGCTGACGCAGAGACCCCGGCCCCCGGTGTGGCTCAGACCGACCAGCCCGGAGCCGTCGGGGCAGACCGCCTTGCGGGCCCCGCCGTCCCAGTCGCCGGTGGCCCGGGTGAGCAGCGAGGCGACCTGGTCGCGGTGGTCGGTGGTGAGCATGGACCAGCGGGTGACGGGGGCGACCGGCCCGCCGCGCCCGGCGGAGGCGGCGAGGGCGGCCCAGGGGGCGGTGCGCCAGTCCCCCGGGTCCAGGACCCCGGTGCGGCGGCCCGCGGCGTCGTAGCGGAGCAGGGCCCAGTCGTCGCCGCCCGGCGCGCCCTGCGCCGTGGTGCTCCAGCCGACCAGCGGCCAGTACGCGAAGTCGGCGTCGGAGGTGGCCAGGTACGAGGTGAGGCGGGTGAACCAGGTCCGCGGCGCGGCGACGGCCTCACCCGCGCCGATGCCGAACTCGCTGACCCACACCGGGGCGGTGAAGTGGTTGCCGGTCTCCGCGGAGACGTAGAAGGCCTGGTCGTACAGGGCCTGTTCGAGTTCGGCGGCGCTCATGTCCTGGTAGCGCGGGTCGTGGGTCTCGCCGAGCCCGGTCGCGCCGCTGTGGTGGGGCCCGGTGTAGCCGTAGAAGTGGGCGGAGTAGACCAGCTTGTCCGAGGCCACGAGCGTGTGGGAGAGGGTGCGCACGGGCGTCAGGGTGGGGCGGCCGTGCGGCAGCCCGTCCAGCGGGATGCCGGTCCAGTTGATGCCCTCGATGACGACGAGCAGGTCGGGGTTGGCCTCGGTGAGGATCCGGTCGGCGGCCTCCTCGGCCGCCGCGTACCAGTCGTGTCCGTCCCCCAGGCCCCAGTTGGGGTCGTCGAGGGCGTCGCGGCGCACCTCGTTGTAGAGGTCGGCGCCGACCACCCGCGGGTTGGCGCGGTAGTGACGGGCGAGGAACACCCAGTCGTCGGCCCACTGGGCGGTGGAACGCCCGCTGTTCCAGCGTTCGTTGCCGTCCAGGCCGCAGCACCAGCGGGTGGTGTTGGTGTGGTTGTTGAGGATGACCGCGAATCCGTCGGCGGTCAGCGCGGCGACGACCGCGTCGTACACCTGGAACGGCGTCTTCCCGCGCAGCGTCGGATTGGCCGCGACCGCGGCGTCCGGGACGGGGGCGGTGGTGCGCAGCATCTCGCCGGAGAAGGGCAGCCGGATGCTGTTGAGGCCCAGCGCGTGGAAGTCGGCGAGCAGGGCCGTGATCGGGGTCCGGTCGAGGCCCAGCGGAATCCCGTGGGAGTCCTGGCCCGCGTGGTGGGTGGCGGGGTCGGCCGCGTCCCCGGAGCCGTTCCAGGAGCCCTGGGCGCCGTCCCAGTTCCCGGAGCGCAGCCGCATGCGCTCGCCCTTCGCGTCCACGACGTAGCGGCCGCGGGTCGACAGCGGCGGCGTCCAGGACGCGGCGGCCGCCGGAGCCGCGGCCACGGGAGCGCCGCCGACGCCCGTCGCCGCGGCCCGCGCCGGTCCGGTCGGTACGGCGAGGGCCGTGACCAGCAGCGCGCACAGCAGCGGCGCGCACCGCAGGAGGGCGTGGCGGGCCACGCGTAGGGGGCTCTGCATCTCGCACCTGCCGGTCCGGTCGCCTGTCAGACATGAATGAACGCGGTCAAGTTACCGGCCGGTCGCCGCCAGTGGAAGGGCGACGGCGGCCGCGCCCGGGGCCCCGGCGGGCGCGCACCCTGGCGAAAGCGCCACGCCGTGGCCCCGGCCCCTCTACCGTGCCTGCAGGGGGATCGGCTCGGTCGACGGAAGGCGGGGGCGGATGGACAGGGAAGAAGACATGCGGCTGGCGAGGATCACCCCGGAGATCTCGCGCCGCACCATCACGCTGCTGCGGGAGCTGGCCGGACTGGAGCCGCCGGAGCGGGTGCCGGAGGACGCGATGGTCCTCGCGGACGCGATCCTCGCCGAGCACGGCACGGACGGGCTGCGGGTCCTCGTGATGACCCTCTCCGCCTGGGCGACCGCCCAGATAGAGAACGTCGCGGAGCTGAGCCAGCGCAGCTACGAGGCGGTGCTCGACGCGATGGAGCTGGCCTGCCTGGAGGCCAACGGCGACGAATGACGGCGGATCGCGACGGGGAACGGCCAACGGGCCGCCGGTCGGCGACACTGGGTGGAGCGGGGGGTCCCGATCGGAGGCCGTCGTGAGCAACCCTTCCCCCATCCGACTCGCAGCCGCCCTGTCCACCGAACACCGCGGGCGGCTGATGAGCTACGCCCGCGAGGTCAATTTCCCCGAGGGCGCGCGGATCTTCGACGAAGGAAACCGCGCCGAAACCTTCTGGATCGTGCGCTCCGGCACCGTCACCCTGGAGATCCCGGTCCCCGGCCGCCGGCCCACCCCGGTGGAGAGCCTCGGCCCCGGTGAGCTGGTGGGCTGGTCATGGCTGTTCCCGCCGTACGTCTGGCAGCTGGGCGCCGAGGCGATGACCCCGGTGCGCGCGTACGAGTTCGACGGAACGACCGTCCGGATGCTGATGGACGCCGACCCCGCCTTCGGTTCCGCCGTGGGCCACTGGGTGGGCCGGGTACTGGCCCACCGCCTCCACCAGACCCGCACCCGCCTGCTCGACCTGTACGCCCCCCACTAGGGCTTACGCGCCTTCCACCAGGGCCCCGCAGCGGCGCCGACGGGGCCCGCACCGACCGGATACCGGCCTGCCGCGGGCCTTCGCTGGCCCGATGTCGACGGACCGATCTTCGGCCGTTTCGTATACAGGTTCTATACAGGTTTTCCTACAGGTCACAGGACTCCGGACCGACACAACCAGCAATCATGCGGTCGCTTTCGGTGACGTGAAATGGGGGTGCCGGTCAGCGGTCGCGCCCTGGGTGGGCAAGACTCGTGTCCGCTATCCGAAACAACCACCCAAGGGAGTGTTCGAAATGCGGTCCATCGCAAGGGGTATGGGTCTCGCTTCCGCGGCCATGGCGCTCACCGCGCTCACCGCACTGGCCGGGTCGGGGGCGGCCGACGCCGCGCCCTCCGGCACCGAGAGCCTCTACGCGCCGTCCGCGCTGGTGCTCGGGATCACGGCGGGCGACGACGCCCGCAACGGAACGGTCCTGCGCGCCGTGACGCTGGTCTGCGCACCCCGCCCGAGCGGGACCCACCCGGACCCGGCCGGCGCGTGTACGGAGTTACTCGCGGCCGACGGCCAGGCCGACACGATCACCCGCGGCGGCTCCGCCAAACCGTGCACCCGGGAGTGGGACCCGGTGACGGTCACGGCCGACGGCGTGTGGCAGGGCAAGCGCTACACCTACCAGCACACCTTCGCCAACCACTGCGCGATGCGGGGAGGCAGCGGGACCCTGTTCGCGTTCTGACGATCGCCCCGGGTCAGCCCAGTTCGAGGCTGGTCACCCCGTAGAGACCGGGGAGGTCGACCTCCGGCGCGGGGCCCGTGTACATCCGGGCGGCCTCGAAGGTGGGGACCAGGCCGATTCCGGACACGAGGGCGAGGGCGGCGGGATTGGCGTCGGGCACGTCCACCGCCACCGGTCCCGCTCCCCCGTCCGGGGCCCCGGGCACCGTCGCCGCCAGCCGCTGGATCAGGGCGGCGGCGACGGCCGGGGTGGCGGCGTAGAGCGGACCGATCCGCGAGGCCCCGCTGCACGGCCGGATCACCCCGAGGCCCTCCACCCGTCCGTCACGGACGGCCGCGAGGGCCGTACGGCCGGGCAGGCCGGTCCAGGCCGCGAGGAAGGAATCGCGCGGCTCGGGGAAGAACCGCCGGTCGTAGGCGGCCAGTTCGGCGAAGGGCAGGGAGCGGGCGTCGATCACCTCGACGCCGGACCCGGCTCCGCCGTCCTCCCGCGGCAGCGGGACGCCCTCGTGGCGGACGTTGTTCCAGGCCGAACGGAAGCCGGACTTGCGGTAGTTGTCCTGCTGGGCGACGACCCCGTCCAGGCCGACGAGGCGCCCGTCGAGCCGGGCCATGGCGGCGTTCCAGAGCTGGATCCCGTACCCCTGCCCGCGCACCTCGGGGCGGGCGATGTAGAAGCCGACGAAGCCGAAGCCGGCGCCGTAGCGGACCGCCGAGACGCAGGCCACGGGCTCGCCGCCCCGCCGTCCCACCAGGAAGCCGCGCGGATCGGCCACGGCGAAGGCCAGCCGGTCGGTGTCACCGGGATTCCAACCTTCGTCGTCGGACCAGGCCCGGAACAGTTCCATGTCGGCGGCGCTCGCGCCGGCGATCTCGAATGCGCTCATGTGCGGTGTTGTACCAGAGGTGCGGTCCGTCCCGGTACGGTGCCCGCCCGGCCGACGGCCCGTCAGTGACCGCCCCGGGGCTCCCAGCAGCCGCCCTCCATGTACGAGCCGTGCGTCTCGATCCGCACCGGGTCGTGCAGTTGGCCACCGACGCAGGGTCCCCCCTCGTGGACGCGCAGCTGGAACCAGAGGGTGCCGGTCTGCCCCGCACCGGCGTGGACGACGCCCGGGCCCGCCGAGTAGCCGAGTCCCTCCAGCGCGGTGCGCAGCTCCGCCTCGGTGCGCGGGACCGTCCTGCCCCGACCGGTCAGGGCCTCCCGGATGCGGTCCGCGTGGGCCCGGCCGAGACACTGCTCCCTGGGGGTGTCGGGCAGTTCCCTCTTGAACGCGTTGTTCTCGGCGTACTTGTCCGCGGGCGGGTCCGTCCCCTCGCCGCCGGGGGCCTGCGGAAGGCTGGTGGCCAGGCCCGCGCAGCGGGCGGCGATCTCCGGGTACTGCTGGTCGTGCCGCTCGCCGGCTTCCCGGGCCCGGGCCGCGTAGTCCACGCTGGGGGAAGCCGCCGGGGAGGTGTTCGGGGCGCCGCCGCCCGTGGTCGACCTGGTGCCGCAGCCGCTCAGCACGAGCAGGGCGCAGGCCGAGAGGACGGCGGTGGACGTGCGGCGGAACATCGAGGCGGCTCCAGGTCCCTGGCGGATGGTCCCCGGCGGGCGGGGCTGAGCGATCAGTATGACCAACGGACGCCGCGGAAACCTGAGTACGGGTACTCAGTCGGCGGCCGGGGCCGCGCCCCGGCGCCGTTGTCAGTGGGCCCGGTTATAACGGGAAGGGAAGATCGCGTCCGTTCGCCCTGGAGGCCGCCATGACCGCTGTGCACTGGAAACTCGTCGTCGACTGCTCCGATCCGCTGCGCCTCGCGCGGTTCTGGTCGGCCGCGCTGGAGTACGCGCAGGAGGAGCACTCCGAGCTGATCGAGCGGCTGATCGGCTTCGGCGCGGTCACGGAGGACGACTGGATGGTGGTGGACGGCCGGAAGGTGTGGCGCAACGCCGCGGCCGTGCGCCACCCGGAGGACCCGGTCGACCCGGCGACCGGGATCGGGCTGGGGCGCCGCGTGCTCTTCAACGCCGTGCCGGAGCCCAAGCAGGGCAAGAACCGGATGCACATCGACCTGCACTTCGGTCCGGAGCGGCGGGTGGCGGAGAGCGAGCGGTTGACCGCGCTGGGGGCCACCGTGCTGCGGAGGGTGGAGGAGCACGGCATGTCGCACATCGTGATGGCGGACCCGGAGGGCAACGAGTTCTGCGTGCAGTGATGCCGGCGGCGCCACCGGCCGGTCGGCGCGCCGCTTAATGCTTCGCCCCGGGGGGCGGGGGCTGCGTAGGGTCGGGGCATGGGGAAGCCACTCGTCGTCGTGTTCAGCGGGGCCGGAATGTCCACCGATTCCGGGATTCCGGACTACCGGGGGCCGCAAGGCCTGTGGCGCCGGGAGCCCGGCGCCGAGAAATTGGTGACCTACGAGTACTACATGGCGGATCCGGAGATCCGGCGGCGGTCCTGGCTGATGCGCGCCGAGATCGCCGCGCTCGGGGCCCGGCCCAACGCGGCGCACCTGGCCGTGGCCGCGCTGGAGCGCGCCGGGACTCCGGTCCGGGTCGTCACCCAGAACGTCGACGGGCTGCACCAGATGGCCGGAATGCCCGACCGCAAGGTCTTCGAGCTGCACGGAACCACCCGGGCCGTCGTCTGCACCCGGTGTCACGTCCGCTCCCCGATGTCCGAGACCCTGGACCGGGTCGCGGCGGGCGAGCCCGACCCCGCCTGCCTGACCTGCGGCGGGATCCTCAAGGCCGGGACCGTGATGTTCGGCGAGCGACTCGATCCCGAGGTGCTGGCGCAGGCCGTGGCGGTGGCCAAGGGCTGCCAGGTCTTCATCGCCGTGGGCAGCACCCTCCAGGTGCAGCCCGCCGCCTCGCTGGCCGGGATCGCGGCCGACCACGGCGCCCGGCTGATCATCGTGAACGCGCAGGAGACCCCCTACGACCCGCTCGCCGACGAGGTGATCCGGGAGCCGATCGGGAGCGCCCTGCCCGCGCTCCTCGACCGGCTCCAGGAGATCCAGGTCTAGGTCTGGTCTGGGTCTGGGTCTGGGTCTGGGTCCCGCGGGGCTCAGCCGCCCGCGTGGGCCTTCTTCACCGCCGCCAGGTCGATCTTCGTCATCGTGTACACGGCGGCGCTGGCCCGTGCGGCCTTCTCCGGATCGGGGTCGCTGATCAGGTCGATCACCTCGGCCGGGACGACCTGCCACGACAGCCCGAAGCGGTCCTTGAGCCAGCCGCACTGCGAGGGCTCGCCGCCGTCCGCGGTCAGCGCCTCCCAGTAGCGGTCCACCTCGGCCTGGTCGGCGCAGTGGATCTGGAAGGAGACCGCCTCGCTGAAGGTGAAGAGGGGGCCGCCGTTGAGGGCGACGAACTTCTGTCCGTTGATCTCGAACTCGACGACCATCACGGACCCCGCCTCGCCCGGACCCGCGTCGGTGTAGTGGCCGATCCGACCGCGCTTGCCGTCCTTGAAGACGGAGAGGTAGAAGTCGGCGGCCGCTTCCGCGTTGTCGTCGAACCACAGGCACGTGGTGAAACCGTTGCTGATCATGAATGCCTCCAGCGGGTGTGGGCGGGTTCTCGTCCCTCCCATACAGACCGGTCCCGGGCCCGATTCTCATCGGTGGGCCCGGGACCAGTCCGCGAAGCACCCGTACGGGCTACATCTGGAGCATGCGGTCGACGACCCGCTCGGCCGCCCGGCCGTCGTCCAGGTCGCAGAACTCCGCGCGGAAGGCGGCGCGCCGCTCCGCCCACTCGGCGCCGATCGCGTCCGCGTCGCGCACCGCGGCGAGCAGGCTCGTCGCATCGTGCAGCAGCGGGCCCGGCCCCTTGGCCTCCAGGTCGATGGTGAGGCCGCGCAGCGTGCCGCTGTAGTGCGCCAGGTCGTAGCTGAACAGCAGGATCGGCCGGTCGGTGAGCGCGAAGTCGCACATCGCGGACGAGTAGTCCGAGATGAGGACGTCGGCCACCAACAGCAGGTCCGTGGCGTCGGCCCAGCGGGACACGTCCTTCACGAAGCCGTCGCGGACCGCGTCGCGGACCTGCTCGGTCACCCGGTAGTGGCCGCGGACCAGCAGCACGTGGTCCTCGCCGAGCTCGCGCCGGGCCTCGTCCAGGTCGATGCGCAGGTCGAGCTTGTAGCCGTTGGACCAGCCCTCGTTGTTCTCGCGCCAGGTCGGCATGTAGAGGACGACCTTCTTGCCCTCGGGCAGCCCGAGCCGGCGGCGGACCTCGGCGATCCGGTCGGCGTCGGGGCGCACCAGCGCGTCGGCGCGCGGGCTGCCGACTTCCATGACCTCGCCCTTGAAACCGAGGGCGCGCTTGAGGATGGGCGTGGCGAAGCTGCTCGGGGAGACCAGCAGCGACCACTGGGCGCTGTCGTGCTCCAGCGCTTCGAGCACCTCGGGGCTCGAGTAGTAGTCGTGGATGAAGTCGTGGCCGATCTGCTTGAGCGGCGTGCCGTGCCAGGTCTGGACGACGACCTGACCCTCGCGGCGGAAGAACGTCGCGGGCACGCTGTCGTTGGCGACGTAGTAGCGGGCCCGGGCCAGCACGTCCCACGCTTCCAGGCTGCGGTACTGCACGGCGCGCGCGGTCGGCGGGACCTCCGCGTGGCCGTCGCGGACCAGCCAGACGTGCTCCAGCTTCTCGCCGCGGCGCACCAGCTCCTCGTGGATGGCGCGCGGCGAGTCGCCCGCGCCGTTCCCCTGGAAGGTGTCGTAGACCACGATGTCCTTGACCGGGGCCTGGCGCTGCTGCGGGTAGGTCACGTCGCGGGCGATGCGCTGCGCGTAGCGGGAGCGGTCGTGCGGGGTCAGCAGCTGGTCGACGACCAGCGCCATGCGGTCGAAGAAGCGCGCTTCCACGCGCATCCGCCGGCCCTCGACGGTCAGGCCGGCGGGGCCGCTGCCGAGTGCGGGGGCGACCATCTGGACGGGGGCGCCCCGGTCGACGCCGAGCAGGCTCGCGGTGACGCCGCCCCGGCTGACCGGGCGCAGCGTCGGCCACCAGCGGCCGTGGGGCAACGTGGTCCGCCCCGCGAAGTGCTCGGGCAGCATCGGGACGAAGGAGGCCTCGAAGCGGCCGTCGCCGAGGGTGACGGGGTAGCTGTACTCCTCGCCGTGCCAGTTGTGCAGGACCAGCTCGTGCGGCTCGTCGGCGCTGTCGGCGGGCGGCAGGTAGGTGCCGCGCAGGGTCAGCCGACCGTCCTCGGTCGTGACGGTCTCCACCAGCGGCGGCGACGGCTGGAGGGCGAAGCAGAGGTGCCCGACGGCGGTGCGCTTGACGAAGACGGAGCGGCCGGTGTCGTCCCCGGGGACGGGCACCACGAGGCCGGTGAACCCGCCGCGCTCGTCGTGCGCGAGGTCGACGGCCGTGCCGTCGGCCCGGGTCACGGACAGGTTCCACGGCTCGGGGAGCCATTCGCCGGGGGCGGGCACCGCGTCGGGCACGGCGGCCAGGTCGGCGACGGGCACGCGGACGGTGAAGGCGCTGCGGCCGCCGTGGGCGCCCGGGGTGATCTCCAGCGGGAGCGTCACGACGGTGCCGCTGTTCTGGTGCTGGGCGCGCAGGGCGGCTCCGGCGCCGAAGTCGGCGGCGAGCTCGCCGCTGACCAGGAAGCCGGCGCCGTCGGCGTCGGGCCGGACGTCCAGGACCCGGGCGCGGACGACCTCGACCGTGACGGTGAGGGCACCGGCGACGGTGGGGACGATCCGGACGTCGGGCGCCACCCAGTGGGCGGGCGGGGTCAGGCCGCTGTCGTGGTCGCCGCCCTTGAGCCGGGCGCGGTGCAGACCGCCGGCGCCGGTGACGGCGATCGAGGTGGTCCAGGTGCCGTCGCGCCACTTGCCGCCCTGCTGGAAGACGGAGGGGTCGACGACGGCGGTGAAGCCGGCCCAGTCGGCGTGCCGCAGCGCGAGGTGCGCCGCGTTCACGGTGGCCATGGGCGCGGCGACGGTGCGGGTGTTGACGACCGTACGGCGGCGCTTGCCCTTCTCCCGGAAGATCAGCATCTTGCGGGAGCCCAGGCGGCTCTCGGCACCGAGGTGGCCCGGCAGGGCGTAGCCGCGCAGCAGCAGCTTGCCGCCGCTCCACGCCGCGTGTTCGAGCCTGCTGACGACGCGGCGTTCGCGCGGGCCGAGGGTGAGCACCTTGGCCGGGACGGGCGGGCGGCCCTGGAGGAAGGGGTAGTCGGCCTGCGGTCGGGCGAGGCCCTTGACCGGGACGCTGTAGGAGAAGTCGCTCTGGTGCTTGAGGAGGGCGATGAAGTCCTCGACGCGGCCTTCGCCGGCGAGGTAGGCCTTGAGCCGGTCGGCGACGGTGAGGTCGCTCCAGGGCTCGCTGCCGATCTCGCGGACCAGGGCGCCGACGTCGCGGACGAAGGCGTCGCGGAAGTCCTGGCCGCCCTCGGGCACGTACTTGTAGATGAGCGGGAGTTCTTCGCTCAGCACGTTGTGGTCGTAGTCGCGCAGGTAACGGGCGTACTTGGCGCCGGTCTTGGCCTTGAGCGCGTCGCGGACCAGGCGTACGGACGTGACGCGGTCGACGAGGGAGACCGGGTCGGTGGAGCGCTGGGTGATGGAGCGCTCGCCGGTCTCGCGGACGCGCCAGTGGTAGACGACGTCGCTGAGCACGTCGACGCTGGTGGCGAAGTAGTGCGCGGGGATGCTGACGGGGGCGTCCTCGTAGAGGATGCCCTCCGGGTACTGGAACCCGTGCTCGTCCCAGAAGGTGCGCCGGTAGACCTTGTTCCAGGCGGTCCGGTCGGTGACGAGCGGGGCGAACTTGGAGATGTGCGTCTTCAGCCGGGTCTTGGCGAAGGGCGCCTTGTGCCCCCACGACTGGTTCATGCCGACCGAGCGGAACCGCAGGACGTTGCCGCCGACGAAGTCCGAGCCGGTCTCGTCGAGGGTGTCCACCATCAGTTGGTAGGCGTTCGCCGGCAGGGTGTCGTCGCTGTCGACGAAGGCGAGGTACTCGCTGCCCTCCGACAGGTGCCGGGCGCCGGCGTTGCGGGCGGCGCCGAGTCCGGCGTTCTCCTGCATGACCAGTCGGAAGCGACCGTCCCGTGCGGCGAAGGCCTTGGCTATGACGGCACTGGTGTCCGTCGAGCCGTCGTCGACCATGATGACTTCGAAGTCGCCGAACGTCTGCGCGGCGAGAGACTCCAGGCACTCATCGAGGTAGAGCTCGACGTTGTAGACAGGGACGACGATGCTCAGGCGCGGGGGCATGGGTGACGAATTCTCCAGCGGGTCTGTCAGTCGATGATCAGCTAATTACAGCATCTTACTCTGTAACGGGATTATAAACTCCACCCAATCTGGACAAAACACTGCAGGTGGCAGGGGCGAACGGCAAAGAATTCGACCGCTCGCCACCCCACCGTGCGCGTACGTACCGTCAGACCTCGAGTTCGGCCTCGATTCGCTTGAGATGGTGCCGGGCCATCGCGAGGTTGGCCCGATCCTTGTCCAGCGCCAGGTAGAGGAAGAGGCCCTGGGCATTGCGGCCGCGCAGCAGCCGGATGAGGTGGTACTGCGAGCCGAGGGTGATGAGGATGTCCTCGATCTCGTCCTTGAGACCGAGCAGGTCCATCGTGCGCACCTTCGCGCGCACCACGTCGGTGTTGCCCGCGGCGGCGACCGAGAGGTCGAAGTCCTTGCCGCCGCCGATGGTGCCGAGGGCCATGCCGCTGCCGTAGTCGACCAGGGCGGCGCCGATGGCGCCGTCGATGGTGGTGGTCTCCTTGAGGGCGGTCTCCACGTTGGCCATGGGGGATTCCTTTCCGGTGTTCCTACTGGTGATGGGGTGATGGGTGGTGCGGTGGGGGCGGGTGGTGCGGTGCGTGGTGCTCGGGGTCAGCGGGGTCCCTCGGGGACCTGCGGGCCGCGGCGGCCGAGGACGCCGTCTATCAGCTCGGCGATCCGCAGGCTGGAGCGACGGGCCTCCAGATGGAGCCGGCCGACATTGGCGCGCGGCTCCGCGATCAGGGTCAGGACGGCCGCGTCCCCCGCGGCGTAGGTGGCGACGTACCCGTTCTCGCCCCGGACGAGCAGTTCCTTGAAGTCGCCCTGCCCGGTGCTGTCGCTGAGCCGCTGGGCCACTCCGAGGGCCGCGGCGGTCAGCGCCGCCACGGCTTCCGCCTCGGTGGCGGCCGTGTCCCGGGCGAGCACCAGCCCGTCGGCGCTGGCGGCGAGGGCTCCGGTGAGCTGGGGGACCCGGGCCCGCAGCCGCCGCAGTTCTGCGAGGATCTCGGCTTCGGCCTCGGCGGGCACCATCGACAGTCTCCTTTCGGTTTGACGCCCCCGGTCGGCCTGCCGCCGGTCGGCGCGCGGTCGCAGCGGGAGCCTCACAGGCTTGCCTCCAGTGCGTCGCGTAACCGGCGGAGCAGGGCCACGTCCGGGGTCTGGGCCTGGGTCAACCACTGCGGCAGCGGATCCGCCGCGGGCCCGGGCACCTGTGCGTGGGGGGTCTCGACCAGACCGGCGGCGGCGAGCCGCCGTACGTCGAGCAGTGTGTGGAAGGCCGGGCGTCCCAGCACCCAGGCCAGTGCGGCGGGGGTGCGCACCCCGTCCGCCTGCCGCAGCAGGACGCGCTGGCGGCTGGTGACGGTCTGGCCGGGCGCGGCCGGCCGGGGCACCACCGGCGAGGTGTCGAGCAGGGGGTACGGCCACACCGCGTCCAGCAGTTCGCGCCGGCGCCGGGTCTCGCGCTCCACGGCGGCGGCCGGTACGGAGCGCACCGAGCCGATCCAGTGGGTGGCCCCGCGCCGGAAGCGCGACGGTCCGCTGCCCGGGGAGAGCGCGAAGAAGGCGGCGTCGAAGATCGCGGCGAGGTGGCATATCTCCAGTTCGCCGCCGGCGAGCCCGCCGCTGTCGACGAGGAACCGGGCGACCTGGCGCCGGGCCCCGGCCCGGTCCACGGCCTCCCGCCAGCGTTCGGGGGCGAGTCCCCCGCCGGTGGTGAGCAGGACGTCGAGGCCCGGAGTGGCCGGGCTCTCGGCGTGCACGATCCGTCCGTCCTCCAGGAAGAGGGTGCCGCGGTCGCGCAGGAGGGCTCCGGTGGCCCGCTCGGCGGCGAGCCGGGTGAGCAGGGGGGAGACGGCGGTGGGGCCGGACACGGCGTCGGCGGTGACGGGCGCGGTGGTCATCTGAGCACCAGCCCTTGCGCCAGGTCCCTGAGTCTGAGCCGGGCGAGGGCGAGGTTGCCCTGGGACCGGTCCAGCCACAGGTGCAGGAAGACGCTGCTGTCGAAGCTCGTCTCGACGAAGCGCAGCACGTGGTAGCCGGTGCGGGTGGTGACGATCAGGTCCTCGATGGGTGGGCCCTCCGCGTCCCCGGGATCACCGGGGGCCGGGCGGCCGTCCCCGTCCGGCGGGCCGGGCGCGAAGGACTCGTATTCGGCGGCGGCCCGGGCCAGCTCCGCGGTCTCCGCGGCGGTGGTCTCGTGGTCCCCCACCGGTGATTCCCCCGCGGTGCCGAGGGCCAGTCCACTGCTCCAGTCCACCAGCGCGGCCCCGCGCGCACCGGGCAGCGTCATGGCTTCGAGCAGGCATTCGTCGATCCCGGGCACGCGGGTTCCCCTCCCGGCCGGTCGTGCGTGGTGCACGGTCGTGCGGCGCGACAGAGAGGAACTTACTGAAGTTCCACACTGCGGAAGGGTGTTCTGGCATTTTCCCTTGGAACATGCGCTTGATGCTTACGGACCGGTGGCCGGATGCCGTCCAAGACCGGTCATCCCCTGATCATTTGTGGTCAAGAGGCCAACGGGAGGGGCCGGCCGTCGGCCAGCCGGAAGGCCCCGCCCTCGCGGCGGACGTACCCCTCGTGGGTGAGCGTGCGCAGCAAGTGGTAGACGGTCGGGAGGGGGATCCCGGTGATCCGCGCCAGCCGTTTGGCCGTCGCACCGTCCTCCGCGTACATGGCCTCCACCAGGCGCAGCGCCCGTTGGACGGAACAGATGAGGGTGGGTGTGCTGTGGGGTGCGCTGTCCCGCTGAGTCTGCTCGGTGCCCATGAGTAGTCCCCCTGCTCCGGTAGGCGGCCTGGCAAACCCATCAAAGTCCTTCGCCGCCCGCAACACCAGCTGACTCGCGTCACGGCGGGCACGAGATCGACGAAGGCCGGATCGCGTCCCCGTCAGGCCCGGGTCCAGCCGTCGAACCGCCAGGGCGTGGTGACCGTCATGGCGTGCGGGGTGCCGGAGACCGTGAGGCAGGCGTCGCGCGGGGTGCCCCGCTCGAAGCAGACGTGCAGCGATCCGTCGGGCCGGACCTCGGCGTCCGAGACGCGGCACAGGCCGAGCTCGCCGAGCACGGCCATCTTGTGCGCGGGGAGGGTGGCGCCCGGGGAACGCACGATCCGCTCGTCGCCCGCCTGGTCGTGGCCCACCCGGACCCAGCCGAAGTCCGGCTGTGCCAGCCGCCACGAGGCGTCGATGGTGACGCGGCCCTCCGCCTGCGCCTCCTCGTCGTGGAAGACGAGGTAGGGCCAGGCCTGGCGCTCCCCCACCTCGTAGACGACGGTGCCGATGAGGTCGGCGGCGTCGAACGCGTACTCGCCCGCGTCCTCCCCCGCTTCCTCGCCCGCCGCGTCCGGGTGGTTCGCGCAGCCGCTGTGGAGACACTCGGGGAGCGGGTCGACGGCGGGCCCGGGCACCGGCGCGTGACCGGTCAGCCGGCCCCAGAGCGCGGGTACGGCGTGGCGCTGCACCAGGTCCACCACGTCCTCGGCGACCACCGACGCGCTCTGCTCGTCGGTGATCGTCCACCAGTGGTCGTGCGGGTGGCCGAGCAGCCCGCCGATGCGGGCGTGCCAGCCGACGGGGCCGACGTGGTTGGCCGACAGCCGGGTGCCGAGCGCGGGCCGCAGCCGTCGCAGGTCCTCGTGCTCCTGGTATCCGACGGCGCGGAGGTTGACGGTGAAACGGCAGCGGTCCGGGGTGGAGCCCGCGCTGCGCTGGAAGCCGATCAGGGCGTGGTCGGGGGCGGCGACCGCGAGCCGGTACTCCCGGCCAGTGCCGGTGAAGCCCGCTTCGCGCAGTGCCGGGGCTATGCGCTCGCGGAGCATCTGATGGAACAAGTCGGTCGCATTCACTCCCGCAGTGTCCCAAGCCGGACCCTCCGGGAGCAAAGCAGTACCGCGCGGCGTGACGACGAGCCGGGTTCAGGCCCTCCCCACCGGAGCCGTTCCCGTGTCACGCTGCCCCGATGGAGCGGATCATCGAGGAGATACGCGAGGACCTGGCCCGGCGGCTCGCCGTGGGGGCGGACCGGCTGGCCGAGCGGACCCTGGCCGAGGACCCCGCGTACGCCGCTCCGCTCGGCCGGGCCGAGCTGCGCGAGCGTGCGCACCGGCAGCTGCGCCAGACCGTCGAGGCGGTGGTCCGTAGTTCCCGCGGGCTGCCGGTGGACCTCACGGAGGCACGTTCCGTCGGGGCGCTGCGGGCCGAACAGGGGTTACCGCTCTCCTCGTTGCTGCGGACCCACCGGCAGGCGGGGCGGCTGCTGTGGCAGACGCTGACCGAGGCGGTGACCGCGCACGACCGCGCCGCACTGCCGCGGCTGCTGCCCGCGGCGAGCGTGCTGTGGGACGTGCTGGACCAGCAGACGGACGCCACCGCCGAGGCCTACCGGCGGGCCGAGGGCGCGAGCGGCGGCCGTGACCGGGAGCGGCGGGCGGCGCTGCTCGACGCCCTGCTCGACGGCGGGACGCCCGAGGCGGCCGCCACCGCGGCCGCCCAGCTCGGGCTGCCGGGGCAGGGGCGGTTCGCGGTGCTCGTGCTGGGCGCCGGCGCCGACCCGGTGACCCGTCCGTCCGCCTCCGCGGCCGGGCCGCGCGTCCTGTGGCGGATCCGGGCGGACGGCGAGAGCGCGGTGGTGGAGCTGGGCCACCACCCGTTGGAGGCGGTGCGCGAGTTACTGCTGCCCCTGGGCGTCCGGGCCGGTGTGAGCCCGGTGGTGGCGGCGCCCGCCGAGTTCGCCCGGGCCCGGCGCCTGGCCGTCCTGGCGCTGCGCACCACGACCGGCCCGGGCAGCCCGCGCACGGCCCTGCTCGACGAGCGGCTCCCGGCGGCGCTGGTCGCGGGGCAGAGCGAGCTCGCGGGACGGCTGCGCCACGTGGTGCTGGGCCCGGTGCTGGCGCTGGCCCCGGAGGACGGCCGGGTGCTGCTGACCACGCTGGGCACCTGGCTGGCCTGCCAGGGCTCGACCACCTACGCGGCGCAGCGCCTGTACTGCCACCGCAACACGGTCTCCAACCGGCTGCGTCGGCTGGAGCAGCTGACCGGCCGGTCGCTGACCGACCCGGCCCACGTCGTGGAGCTCGCGCTGGCGCACGCCGCGGTGGTCCAGCGGGCGGCCGACGGGCAGGGCGCATCCGCGCCAAAGTCGCCGCCGTCCGCGCCGCGCCGGTCCGGGCCGGCCGGGTGATCAGCAGCGCGGTCCCGGCCGGTGGGCGGGGGACGCGATCCGGTCAGGTGGCTGCGACCGGGTCCCGCGGGTGGCGGTGTTTCGGTCAGGCTCGGTGACGCACCGCACCGACCCCCACACCGGGAGACACCATGCCCCAGGGCTTCCTTCCCCCCACCTTCGACGAACCGACCGCCGAGCTGCTGCGCGAGCTGGAGCGTCCCGGCGGCGACGGCCGCCGGATGTTCCAGCTGCGGATCACCCCGGACGACCGGCGGATCACGTTCGAGAAGGAGATCCGGGCACGGCACTTCGGTCCGACCAGCCCGCGCGAGGACGACCACCGGTACGTGGTGTTCAAGGACCTCTACAACGGCCGTCTCACGCTGCTGCACTGGACCCACTTCGGCGCGCCGTCCCGTCAGCCCTACGGGGAGACCACCGACTTCTTCGTCACCCTGGCCAATCACGACACGGACGTGAGCCGGGTCGACGAGCTCGCGGCGGACCTCACCGGGGCCACCGCCCGTACCGCCGAGCTGAAGGCGGCCCACGAGTTCTACGCGGCGGAGCGCGAGCAGGCCCGCGCCCGTCAGCTCCAGTACGAGCTGGACATGCTGCTCAGCGACGTCGCGATGCAGGCCAAGCACTACGCCGCGCAGGGCCTGGACGGACCGGCCCTGGACGGGCTGCGCGCGCACCCCTTCTACCGGCTGGCCCGCGAGCACTGCCTGCTGGTCGCCGGGGGCGACCGCGACTACAGCGCGCTCACCCACGACACCCGGCGCCGGGACCTGCTCAAGGGGCGGCGGCCGGTGGTCCGCGCGGAGTACGGCGACCTGGTCGAGACGCAGCCGACGGAGCTGACGGCCGCGGCCCCGGACCGCCGCCACACCCGCTACGCCAACCTGTTCTGGGAGAAGGACGAGAGCGAGCGGTTCTTCGTGCTCCGCCGGTGCCCCTCGGACCACGAGTTCAGCCGCGGCGGGGTGCCCCGCCCGGCGGAGGACGGCGACAACTTCGCCACGCTCGCGCTCTCCGAGGACCAGGACCTCTCCGGGATCCGGGTGCTCCCGGACGACGGCGGGCGGCTGCCGTCGGCCGACGAGAACGTGCCGCCGGCGCAGGGGCTCTCGGAGCCGTGGCCGGTGTACGGCGGGTACCCGGGCTACGGGGAGTACGGGACGTACGAGGACTTCGAGGCCTTCGGGGGCGGCGAGGCCTACGACGGCTCGGGCACCTTCGCCGACGTCGTCACCCGGCGCACCGCGATGGACCCGGCCGACGGCTCGTGCCGCACCCAGCGCTCCTACCGCGGCCGGGAGAAGGTCAACGCCCGCTGCCGGGTCACGATGGACCTGGCGGACCGGGACGCCGAGGAGTGGACGGTGAAGGTCGCGGTGTGCGCGGACAGCTTCAGCTGGGACGTCCTCTTCTGGGACTGGCGCGACCACCGCTACGTCGTCACCGCCGAGGTGCGCACCGAGGCCGGGTACCGCGCCCGTTACGCCACGGACGCCCCGGCCCACACGGTCCGGCGCACCCACGGCCGGTGCGCGACGGGCGGCTACGCGGGCGAGCTGTCCTTCACCCTGCCGACGGACTCGGGGCGGTACGTGGTCGAGTGGACCTACGACGTGCCGTGCGACAGCCCGGACAAGAACGACGGCTTCCCCTTCGGTTTCTCGCCGAACTTCTCGCCCGACCGGCACCTGACCGCCCGGGGCACGGTCGTCGTGGACACCTCCGTCGGCTAGGCCCCGCTGTCGAATGCCGTCTCATGCGCCTCGGGTGCGGGTTCGTCGTGCCGCGCGGACTCCAGCAGGTAGGGAACGTCGATCACGGCGACGCCCGGGGTGAAGAGCAGCCGCGCCTTGAGGCGCAGCGCGTTCTGGTTGTGCAGGGGCTGTTCCCACCAGTGGCCCACCACGTACTCGGGGATCACCACGGACAGCATGTCCGTGCCCTCCTGGGCGGCCTGTTCCTGGACGTACGCGAGCACCGGGCCGACGACCTCCCGGTACGGCGAATGGAGGATCTTGAGCGGGATCCCCGGGTCGTGCTCGGCCCAGGCCGCGCGGAGCCGGTCGGCGTCCTCCTCGTCGGCGGCGACGCTGACGGCGGTGAGCGTGTCGGGGCGCAGGCCCATCGCGAAGCCGATGGCCTTGAGGGTGGGGGCGTGCACGGAGGCGACCAGGACGACCACGTGGTGGCGGGCGGGTTTGCGCGGTTTGACGCCGGGGGCGACGGCCACCTGCCGGGC
This sequence comes from Streptomyces sp. NPDC028419, assembly GCF_055565515.1. NCBI lineage: Bacteria > Bacillati > Actinomycetota > Actinomycetes > Kitasatosporales > Streptomycetaceae > Streptomyces > Streptomyces sp. NPDC028419. Next base: position 25,126 of record NZ_JBVHUE010000003.1, read on the forward strand.
GACCTGGTCGTAGTGGCGCCGGACGCCCTTCATCCCGACGAAGAGCAGGGGCATGGCGATGACGACGAGCCAGGCGCCGTGCGTGAACTTGGTGATCAGGACGATGACCAGGACCACGGCGGTCATCGTGGCGCCGACCGCGTTGATGGCGAGGCGGCGGTGGATGTGGACCCGCTCCTCGCGGCGGGTCTCGGCGGAGTCGAGTTCCTTGCGCCAGTGTCGGACCATGCCGGCCTGGGAGAGGGTGAAGGAGACGAAGACGCCGATGATGTAGAGCTGGATGAGGCGGGTCAGCTCGGCGTCGAAGGCGACGATGAGGGCGATGGCGGCCAGCGCGAGGAGCACGACGCCGTTGGAGTAGACGAGCCGGTCGCCGCGGTTGTAGAGCTGGCGCGGCGCGTAGCGGTCCTTCGCGAGGATCGAGGCGAGCATCGGGAAGCCGTTGAAGGCGGTGTTCGCGGCGAGGATCAGGACGCCCGCGGTGACGGCTTGGAGCAGGTAGAAGAGGAAGTCCCAGCTGCCGAAGGTGGCGCGGCCGATCTGGGCGAGCGCGGTGGAGGTGGGGGTTCCGGCGGGCAGGCCCAGTTCGGTGGGGTCGGCCGCGACGTGCACCTTGTAGGACATGGCGAGCACGGTGATCCCGACGAACATGGTCACCGAGAGGACGCCCATGGCGGCCAGGGTGGTGGCGGCGTTGCGGGCCTTGGGCTTCTGGAAGGCGGGGACCCCGTTGCTGATCGCCTCGACGCCGGTGAGGGCGGTGCAGCCGGAGGCGAAGGCGCGCAGGGCGAGCAGGACGACGGCCAGGCCCGCGTACGTTCCGGATCCGCTGATCGGCAGGTCGGCGGATTCCGCGCGGATGGTGGTGCCGGTGCCGATGCGGACCGCGGCGACCGCGAACATGACGTAGATGACGAGGACGAAGCCGTAGGTGGGGATGGCGAAGACCCGGCCCGACTCGCGCACGCCGCGCAGGTTCATCAAGGTCAGCAGCACCACGAAGCAGACCGAGAGCAGGACCATGTGGTCGTGCAGGGAGGGGACGGCCGAGGTGATCGCGGCGACGCCGGAGACCACGGAGACGGCGACGGTGAGGACGTAGTCGACCAGCAGGGCGCTGGCGGCGGTCAGCGCGGCGGTCGGGCCGAGGTTCTCGGAGCTGACGATGTACGCGCCGCCGCCGCCCGGGTAGGCGTGGCAGGTCTGCCGGTACGAGGCGACGACGACGACCATCAGGAAGACGATGGCGGCGGCCGCGTACCAGGCCAGGTGCAGCAGGGCCACGCCGCCGAGGGCGAGGATCAGCAGGATCTCCTCGGTGGCGTAGGCCACCGAGGAGAGCGGGTCGCTGCAGAAGATCGGCAGGGCGAGTCGTTTGGGCAGCAGGGTCTCGCCCAGCCGGGCGGTGTCCAGCGGTTCGCCGACCAGCACCCGTTTCGCGTTGATACGCCTCATTCGAGCATGATCAGTCATTACTGGCCGATCCTGCCCGTTATGTGGTGCAGCTGGGGGATCCGGGCGCACGGCCGCGCCCGACCGGCGACCCGACCGCCGACCCGGCCCCCGTGGCTCACATCCGGGCGGCCGCCGACTTGATGGCCTCACGGATGCGGACGTACGTCCCGCAGCGGCAGATGTTGGCGATCGCGTCGATGTCCGCGTCCGTGGGCGTGGCGGTCCGCTTCAGCAGGGCGACGGCGGCCATGATCTGGCCCGGCTGGCAGAAGCCGCACTGCGAGACGTCCTGTTCGAGCCAGGCCTCCTGGACCGGGTGCAGGGTGTCGCCGTCGGCGAGCCCCTCGATCGTGGTGACCTCGCGACCGGCGCAGGCCTTGACGGGCACCACGCAGGGGCGGATGTCCGCGCCGTCCAGGTGGCTGGTGCAGGCCTTGCAGACGTCGACCCCGCAGCCGTACTTGGGACCGTGGATGCCGAGCAGGTCGCGCAGGACCCACAGGAGGGGCAGGTCGTCGGGCGCGTCCACGGTGACGCTCCGCCCGTTGACGGTGAAGGTGTGCGAGGGCACGGCGTACTCCTGGCGCTAGCGCGGGTAGGGGGTGAAGTCGACGTCGAAGTCGAGGGGGAAGCTGCGCGGCTTGGTGCCGGTGGCGCGCGCGTAGGCGTTCGCGATGGCCCCGACGGCGGCCGGTACGCCGAGCTCGCCCGCGCCGCCCGGCTGCTCACCGGTGGCGGGCAGGACGAAGACCCGCACGTCGGGCGGGGTGTCCCGCTGGAGCGCCCAGTGGAACTGGCTGTAACTGCCCTCCAGCGGAAGCCCCTTGTCCAGGTGCAGGCCGGCCCGCAGGGTGGTGGAGATCGCGTCGGTGAGCCCACCGATCATCTGGGCCTCCAGACCGCGCGGGTTGACCGGCCGGCCGACGTCGACGGCGATGACCGCCTTGGTGACGCGCACGTGCTCCGGATCGCGGACGTCGATCTCGACCAGGCAGGCGGTGCGGGACTTGTACTCCTCGTGGAAGGCGATGCCCTGGGCGCGACCCGCGGGCAGGGTCCGCCCCCACTCCCCCTCGGTGGCCGCCTTGTCGAGGACCGCGCGCTGTTCGGCCGTCTTGAGGAAGGCGCGCCGGAAGGCGTACGGGTCCTTGCCGACCCGCGCCGCCAGCTCGTCCACCATGATCTCCTCGGCGCCGCGGGTGTTCGCCGAGTAGACCGAGCGCCAGGATCCGGTCGGGATGCCGGTGGGCACTTCGGTGAGCAACTGGGTGGTGAGGCCGAAGTGGTAGGGGGACTTCACGGTGGTGAGGAAGAGCGTCTGGGCGAGGGTCGCGTTGCCGATGCCCAGCGGCAGGCTGGCGGCGGTGGCGGTGATGATCTCGCCCAGGCCGTGCCGGAAATCGGTCTCGACGGCCGCGACCCGGTGTTCGAAGCTGAGCACCTCGCCGAGCGCGTAGGTGGCGCGGATCCGGTGGTGGGTGGCCGGGCGCATCCGCCCGTGCCGGGTGTCGTCCACCCGGGTCCACATGAGCTTGACCGGGCGGCGGCAGGCCTTGGACACCCGGGCGGCCTCCAGGGCCGCGTCGAAGAAGAGCCGGCGCCCGAAGGACCCGCCCGCCTGGACCACGTGCACGGTGACCTTGTCGAGCGGCAGGCCGAGCTCGGCGGCGATGGTCTGGCGGGCGACGATCGGGGACTTCAGCCCGGCCCAGATCTCGGCGCGGTCCTCGCGCACGTCGGCCACCGCCGAGTTGGTCTCCATCGGGGCGTGGCTGACGAAGGCGAAGTCGAACTCGCCGTCCACGTAGGGGGTGAGCAGGGGCGGCAGCATCGGGACCGGGTTGGCCGTCCGCAGCTTCGCCCGGACCTGCTCGTCGGAGAGCGTGTCGGCGGGCCCGGGGCCCCAGGTGACCTGGAGCGCGGCCTTCGCGTCGAGGGCCTGGCCGAAGGTCTCGGCGACGACGGCGACCCCGGTGGGGACGGTGACCACGTCGAGGACGCCGGGCATCGCCTTGACGGCGGCCAGGTTGGTGACGGCGCGGACCGTACCGCCGAGGCTGGGCGGGCGGCGCAGGACGCAGGGCTTGGCCCCGGGGACGTCGAGGTCGAGGGTGTACCGCTGCTTCCCCGTCACCATGGCGCGGGCGTCGATCCGGCTGGTGGGCCTGCCGATCAGGGTCTGCTTGGCCGCGGGCTTCGGCGCGGCGCCGAGGACGATCAGGCCCGGGTCGGCGGCGGCCGCGGCGAGGGCGCCGTAGCCGAGGGTGCGGCCGTCGGGCGCGCGGACGGCGCCGTCCGCGGTGGTCAGGCCCGCGGCCGGGGTGTTCCATCGCCGGGCGGCGGCCGCGACCAGGCGGGCACGGGCGGTCGCGGCACACTGGCGGACCGGCCCGTAGAGGGAACGGATGCCGTTGGAGCTGCCGGTGAGCTGGTTGAAGAGCAGCTCGGGGCGCGCGTCGTCCAGTTCCACGCGCACGGCGGTCAGCGGGGCGTCGAGCTCCTCGGCCACCAGCATCGCGACGGCCGTGGTGAGTCCCTGGCCGACTTCTTCGCGGGGCAGCCGGAAGCGGATCATGCCGTCGGCCTCGACGGTGAGCAGCAGCAGGGCGGAGGTCGGCGCCCCGGCCAGGATGAAGAGGTCGCCCAGGTCGACCAGGTCGGCGGGGGCGGGCAGGCTCGGGATGGCGGCGTGCGCCTCCTGGGGCGCGAGGGCGTCCGCCCCGGCGCGGGTCACCAGCGCGAGGGTGGGCGCGGCCACCAGGTAGGTGAGGAAGGCCCTTCGACCGCGCCCGGTCGCGGCCCTGCCCGCCGAGCCCTCGTCGTGCGCGTCACCCGCGCTGCCCGTCCGGCCCGTCCCGCCCGCGGAATCCCTCGCCGCCGATGGCCCCGTGGCCCCTGCCGTGCCCGTCATATGGCTCCGCCCGCCCTGTTCGCCGTACCCCACTTGGCTCATTACCGGCACGTAGAGTAGCGATCACGGCAGGCGCTGGGAAGCCGGGGCCGCGATGCGGCGTCCCCCGTTCGGGGGGCACGCGGCCGGCGACCGGAAGCGCGCCGCGCCGCGTCCGGCGGCGGCCCCGCGCTCGTACGCCTCGGACGTACGAACGACACCGCCGCGAGCGGCACTGCTTTTTGGCCGCGGCGCGCCGCACCGGCCTCGCGGGCGGACCATGGGAGGAGCACCACCGGACACCACAGGACAGTGAGGAGGTGGCGCGCGGTGGCTCTGTTCATGGACGTCCATCACGGCATGCACGGCATCACCGAGGATCAGCTCTCGGCCGCCCACCGGGCGGACCTGGCGATCGAGGCGGAAGAGGGGGTGCACTTCGAGCGCGCGTGGGCCGACCCCGCGTCGGGCACGGTGTACTGCCTCTCGGAAGCACCTTCGGCCGATGCGGTCCAGCGGATCCACGAGCGGGCCGGGCACCCGGCCAGCGAGATCCACCCGGTTCCCGTCAGCGTCTGACGCGTTGACCTGAACTGTTCGTACAGCCAAGGGGGGGGTCGGGAGGCCTTTGGTATATGCCGCAGGCAGGAACGGCGCTGATGTTGCCAAACGGCTTACAGCTCATTGCCGTCTGTGCAACAGTCGTAACCGGTCCTTCCTTCAGACTTGGCCGTGCCGCGCCTGTATCGGAGTTCTCATGCCGTCCCACCTGTTCGCGGACCGTCCCGCGCAGCCCCCCCGCCCCGGGTCGGTGGACGCGCTGATCTCGCAGACCCGACGGTTGCGGGGCGACGTGGACGCGGTCCGCCGTGACACCGTCGTGGACGACGACGACGCGCAGGGACGATGGCAGCGAGCGCTGTGCGACCTCGCCGTGCACCAACTGGACGACCTCGACGAGCACTTGGGCCAGCTCAAGCAAGGGCTGCCCGCCGTCCCCGCACAGGCGCCCGGCCCGGGGTCCTTCCAGCCCGCGCCGGAGCCGACGGCCGACAACCAGCAGACCCGGGTCGGCAGTGCCGAGTGGAACCTGGTCACGGACGAGGTCCGCTGGTCCGACGAACTGTTCCTGATCTTCGGCCGCTCCCCGGATGCCGGCCCGCTCTCCCTGGACGAGCTCGGTTCGACCCTCTTCGCCGAGGACCAGCCCCTGCTGACCGCGATGGTGACGGCCTGTCTGGTCGACGGCAAGGCCATCGACGGCGAGTTCCGCATCGTCCGCGCCGACGGCCGCGTCCGCACCCTGCACATGCGCGGCGAGCCGGTCATGGACGACTCCGACGGGTGTACCGCGTCCATGTGGGCCGTCCTGCGCGACGTGAGCGACCTGCGGCGCAGCGAGCGCGCGGTCCGCGAGAGCCGTGACTCGCTCCAGCTCCAACGGCAGATCGCCCAGACCGAGCACCGGCTGGCGGTGGAGATCCAGGAGGCCGTGCTCCCCCCGTGGGGCGGCCCGCTGCACTCCCCGCGCACCGGCTCCGGCGCGCTGGACGTGGCCGCCCGCTACCTCCCTTCGGCGACGAGCGCGCTGATCGGCGGTGATTGGTACGACGCGCTGGAACTCCCGGACGGGCGCTCCATGCTGACGGTCGGCGACCTCACCGGGCACGGCGTCACCGCCACCTCCGGGATGGCGATGATGCTCGGCGCGCTGCGCGGCATGGCGATGGCCGGGATCGCGCCCGGCCCTCTGATGGGCTGGCTGAACCAGTTGGTGGAGACCTCGGTCCAGCCCGCCCTCGGCTCCGCGGTGTGCTGTAGCTACGACCCCGCCGACCGGGTGCTCACCTGGGCCCAGGCGGGTCACCCGCCCCCGCTGCTCTTCCGGGGCGGCCGCGGCCGGGCCCTGCGGCCGCCGGAGGGCATCCTGCTGGGCGCGACCTCCGGGGCGGCGTACGGGCAGCGCGAGGAACGGCTGGAGGCGGGAGACGTCCTCGTCCTGCACACGGACGGGCTGACCCCGCGCGGCATCGGGTTCGGGCGGGCCGACGGGGCCGAGCGGCTGCTGACGCTCGCGCCACGGTTCGCGCGGGCCCGCTCGGCCCAGGACTGTGTCCGTGCGGTCATCGAGGAGTTCGGCGAGACGGGGCGCGAGGGCGACGCCTGCGTCCTGGTCGCCAGGGTAGGGGACTGAGCCCGCCGCCCACGGGGCGGCGAAGCAGGGGTTCGGGGCCGCGCCACCAGGCGCGGCCTTGGTCGTTTCCGTGATCGTGTCCGTGTTCCTCCGAGGGCGGCTGTCCGGGCATCCCCGTCAGATCTGGGTCCCGGACGCGCTCCCGGTGCCCCGGGACCCGCGCGCCGTTCGTACCGGTCGGGTCGGCAGCGCCATCTTGATCTCCTGGCGCAGTTCCTCGATGCGCCCGTAGCCGGCGTACTGGCCGGTCAGCCGGTACATCTCGCGCAGCCGGTCCCAGGTGCGGTGCGAGGAGGTCTCGTTCATCGAGACCAGCGCGAGGCGTGCGTAGCGGTCGGCCTGCTCCGGGTCGTCGGCGAGGAAGCAGGCCGATGCCATCGAGATGTAGTCGAAGATCTGCGAACGCTGGTGCCCGGCCGCGCGCAGCCGCAGCGCCTCGCGCGCGTGCTGCTGGGCGATCGGGGCGGCGCTCGGATCGTGGTCGGCCAGGGTACGGAAGGCCAGCGCCTGCATGCCGTGCAGGTCGGCCTCGTCGAAGTGCTGCATCCAACTGGGCGGCGGCACGTCGCTCTTGTCGGACACGAACAGGTCCTCGGCCTCGCCGAGGGTGCGCCGCATCGCCTGGCCCTTGCCCATGGCGGCCTGCGCCCAGGCCTCGATGGTGTGCAGCATGGCGCGGGTGCGCGGCAGGGTCTCCTCGCCCGAGCCGGACTGGGCCAGCTTCATCAGGTCGAGGGCCTCGTTGGGCTTGCCCAGGTGGACCATCTGGCGCGCGGCGCGGGACAGCGCCTCGCCGGCCCGCGGCCGGTCGCCGCCCTCGCGGGCCGCGTGCGCGGCGATGACGAAGTACTTCTGCGCGGTGGGTTCGAGACCGACGTCGTGCGACATCCAGCCCGCCAGGACCGCCAGGTTGGCCGCCACCCCCCAGAGCCTGCGCTGGAGGTGGTCGGGGTGGTGGTAGGCGAGCATGCCGCCCACCTCGTTCAACTGGCCCACGACGGCCTTGCGCTGGAGGCCACCTCCTCTGGAGGCGTCCCAGGCCCGGAAGACTTCCACGGAGCGCTCCAGCGCTTCGATCTCCTGCGAACCGATGGGCGCGGCCTCGTAGCGGTCGTAGCCCGCGGGGTCGGCCTGGAACCCGTCGCCGCCGAAGCGTGGCGCGGGGGTGGCGGGCAGGGGGTCGGAGTGCAGCCAGTCGTGCATGGCGTTGGTGAGGGCGGAGCCGGCGGTGAGCGCGGCGCCCGCGCCCATCAGACCGCGACGGTTGAGCATGAGGTCCATTCCCGTGAATTCGGTGAGGACCGCGGCCGTGCGTTCGGGCGCCCACGGCAGGCCGTCCGGGTTCTCCTTCGCCCCGTCCGGGTTCCGTGCCGATGTGCGCCTCTGCCGTACGAACCCGAGGTCCTCGATGGTCACGACACGACCGAGCCGCTCGGTGAACAGGGCTGCCAGTACGGTCGGCACCGGTTCGCGCGGGGTCTCCCCCACGTCGATCCAGCGCCGCACCCGCGAGGTGTCCGTGGCCAGCTGGTGGTGGCCCATGGCCGCCGCCTGTCGGTTGACCATCCTCGCGAGTTCGCCTTTGGACCACCCGGCCAGCCCGAACAGATCGGACAGGCGGGTGTTGGGTCCTTTGCTCACGTCAAGCCCCCAGGTTCTCGGCTGAGTTGACAGTAACCCCCCGTCAGATGCCGAGCGACTATTCGCCAGGGTTCGCCAGGGTGCGCCAGATGGTGTGCCACCCGCAGTCGGGTGTCAGGTAGGAATGCGCCTCCCCGACCCGGTCACCGGCGGAACTCCCCAGGGTGATGTACGGGATCGAGCGGGGCGGCGTACGCAACTCGTCGGCGCACGAAGGGATCCGTATCATCATGTACGCAGCAACGTCCTCCGTGTCCGCGCCCGTCCGGCCGCACCGCACCTTCCAGGCGGGCGGCGGCCCCTACCTCGAACCCGGCCGCCCCTCCAACCCGGCGCAGGCCGCCGTACGGGCACGGCGGATGCCGGGCAACGGGGGCCAGCAGATCAGCGGAAGAATCGACCTGTCGGGCCCGCAGGGCGCGCAACTGCGCACCGCGCTCGCCTCGGTACAGCGGATCTGTCCGGAGTTCGCGCCGGTACAGGTGCTGCGCCGCAGTGGTCGCTCGGTCCTCCTGGTGGGCACCACAGGACGGATGACGGCGGTCGCGAAGGTTTTACTGGACCACTCGCCGGAATGGCGCGAGCGGTACCGGCACGAAATAGCGTCGTACCGGGCCTTCGTCCGGCACCGCCCGCCGGTCCGGGTGCCGCGGCTGATCGCCGCGGACCCCGAGAACTGCGTACTGATCGTGGAACGGATGGCGGGCCGGGTCGCCGCACTGCAGCGGCACCCGGTCGAGGCCCCGCCGCGGCCGGACGTACGGGCGGCGCTGGGCGCGGTGTGCCGGGTCAACCAGTGGCGGCCGCCGGGTGAACTCTTCGGCCGGCCCCTGGAGTACGCCTCCCGGATCTCGCGCTACCACGAGCTGGGTCTGCTCACCGACCGGGACCTCGGCGACCTGCAGAAGCTGCTGCACGGGCTGAAGATGGGCGGGGTGCAGCCGCAGTTCAACCACGGCGACGCGCTGCTGTCGAACCTGCTGCTCTCCCCCGCGGGTCCGGTGCTGCTCGACTGGGAGCACGCGGGCTGGTACCTGCCCGGGTACGACCTGGCGACGCTGTGGACGGTGCTGGGCGACGCCCCGGTGGCCCGCGGGCAGATCAGCAGGCTGGCCCAGTCGGCGGGCCCGGCCTCCCGGGACGCCTTCCTGGTGAACCTGATGCTGGTGCTGACCCGGGAGATCCGGATGGCGGAGACGGCCGTGCAGCGCTCGATGGCGGCGGCCGCTCCGACCCAGCCGTTGCCCTCGGGAGCCCTGTCGAGCGGCGAGGAGCACCGCCTGCTGCTGCGCAGGCTGCACGACGACTGCGGGCTGGCCCGCAGGGCGGTCCGGGCGGCGGTCGGCACGCGCTGACGCCGCGCGGCGCGGGGCACGAGGCCCGGGAATCCCGTGGTGCGCACACCGGGTGTGTGCACCACGGGATTTCGCGCGTTCCGGGCGCGCTCGCTACCCCCGCGTATGCCTTGACTTCACATGATCCCCCGAAGACCTTTTCTGACTCAGCATCAGAAATGCTGGAGAGCCGCCCTCCCTCCCCACACCGCTGGAGCCCGCCCATGTCCGCAAGACCGACCTCCCCTTCCCGGCGCACGGTCCTGGCCGGTACCGGCGCCGGGATGCTGGCCGCCGGCCTGCCGTCCGCCCCGGCGCGGGCCGCAGACGTGCCCACGCTCGGCGAGTACGACGTCGTGGTGGTCGGCTCCGGCGCCTCCGGGATGACCGCCGCGCTGACCGCCTCGGGGCGCGGCCTGAGCGTGCTGGTGGTCGAGAAGGCCCCCACCTTCGGTGGCTCCGCCGCGCGTTCGGGCGCGGGCATCTGGCTGCCGAACAACTCGGTGATCCTGGGGGCGGGGGTGCCGGACACGCCGGAGAAGGCCGCCGCCTACCTCTCGGCGGTGGTGGGACCGGGCGTACCCGCCTCCCGCCAGCAGGCGTTCTTGGCGAACGGTCCGCGGATGCTGGACTTCGTCATGGCGCACAGCCCGCTGAAGTTCCGCTTCATGGACGGCTACAGCGACTACTACCCCAACCTGCCCGGCGGCCTGCCGAACGGGCGCTCCATCGAGCCGGACCAGATCGACGGGAACGTCCTGGGCGGCGAACTGGCGCGCCTGAACCCCGCGTACATGCCGGTCCCGGCCGGAATGGTCGTCTTCAGCCAGGACTACAAGTGGCTCAACCTGGCGGCGGTCAGCGCGAAGGGCCTGGCGGTGTCCACCGAGTGCCTGGCGCGCGGCACGGCGGCCGCGCTGCGCGGCGAGAAGCCGCTCACCATGGGCCAGGCGCTCGCCACCGGCCTGCGGGCCGGGCTGCTGCGGGCGGGGGTGCCCCTCTGGCTGAACAGCCCCCTGGTGGACCTGGTGCAGGAGGGGGGTGCGGTGACCGGGGTCGTGGTCGAGAAGGACGGAGCGCGGGGCGTCGTACGGGCCCGGCGCGGCGTGGTCATCGGCTCGGGCGGCTTCGAGCACAACGCCGAGATGCGGGCGCGGTACCAGCAGCAGCCGATCGGCACGCAGTGGTCGGTGGGCGCGAAGGAGAACACGGGCGACGGCATCCGGGCGGGCAGCCGGGCCGGGGCGGCGCTCGCACTGATGGAGGACGCCTGGTGGGGACCGTCGATCCCGCTGCCGGGCGAGCCGTACTTCTGCCTGGCCGAGCGCACCCTGCCCGGCGGCCTGATCGTCAACGGGGCCGGGGCGCGGTTCGTCAACGAGGCGGCCCCGTACAGCGACGTGGTGCACGTGATGTACGAGAAGGACCGCGGCACGGGCTCGCACATTCCGGCGTGGCTGATCGTGGACCAGAACTACCGCAACAAGTACCTGTTCAAGGACGTCCTGCCGACGATCGTCTTCCCGGACTCCTGGTACGAGTCCGGCGCGGCGAAGAAGGCGTGGTCCTGGGACGCCCTGGCGGGGCAGATCGGGGTGCCGGCGGCCGCGCTGCGGGCCACGCTCAACCGGTTCAACGCGCAGGCGTGGAGCGGGACCGACCCCGACTTCCACCGGGGGGACACGGCCTACGACCACTACTACACGGACCCGGGCGTGCACCCGAACTCCTGCCTGGCCCCGGTGTGGGCGCCGCCGTTCTACGCGTTCAAGATCGTCCCCGGTGACCTGGGCACCAAGGGCGGCATCGTGACGGACGCGCGGGCGCGGGCGCTGCGGGAGGACGGCTCGGTGATCCGGGGCCTGTGGGCCGCGGGCAACGCGAGCGCGGCCGTGATGGGACACAGCTACGCGGGGGCCGGTTCGACGATCGGTCCCGCGATGACCTTCGGCTACGTGGCGGCGAACGACATCGCGGACGCGTAGCGGTGGCTTCCCGGGGGGGGCTGCCGGCGGGACGGGGGCTCGCTCGGGGGCCCCCGCCCCGGGTGCGGCCCCCGGGTGCGGCTCCGTCTGCCCTCCGGGGGCGCCTCAAACGCCGGCGGGGCTGTATGTGGGCGCGCCCGCCCGTCGTCGCCCGGGGGGACGGGCGGGAGTGGGCTCAGCCCTGCTGGAACAGTTCCGCGGGGAGCGGCTTGAGCAGCGCGTAGAGGTCGTCGGTGATCGGGCGGTCCCAGCTGGCGATGGTGACCAGCACGTTGTCGCTGCGGTCGAACTGCACGCAGGAGATCCGGGACTCGGACAGCTTCACCTTGCGGACGATGAGGAGGTTGTCGCCCTGCATGACGGGGCAGTCCTCGGCGCCGGTGACCTCGACGTCCTCGTCGTTCTCCAGGGCGAGGAGGAGCTGGGCCACCTCGAAGGGGACCTCCTTGTCGGCGAGCTCCCGGGCCGGGGAGCCCTCGGGGAGGTTGCCGATGATCATCGCGGGGCCGCGGCCGCCGAAGAGGTCGTAGCGCAGGAAGACACCCTGACAGCTGCCGTCGGGGGCGGGGAGCAGCCCGGCCCCGAGGTTGCCCGGCCAGTCGCCCGGGTCCATGGCCAGGACATCGAAGTCCGGGCCCGCGGGAGTGGCGGCGCTGCGGCGGCGGAGGAAGGACATGCGGCCATGGTACGTGGCCGCATGGGCTTTCCGCCCCGGGCCCCCGCGGCGCCGCCGAACGCCCGTTCGCGGCGCCCCGGGGGCACCCGGGGCGCCGCACGGTGGGGCCGGTCTACGCGCCGGACCGCGCCGGGACCGGGGCGCGCCCGGCGGTGGCGAGGGCCGCCTCGGCGGCGGCCGCCACGCCGTCGGCCCCGCAGGACACCGCCACCGCGGCCGCCCGCTCCAGCAGGGCCGGGTCCCGCCGGGCCACCCCCAGGTCCAGGAGCGAGCGGCACAGCTCGTACCCGGCCGGAGAGTCGCTCAGCAGGGCCACCGACTCCTCCAGCAGCGCCACCCGCCGGGAGCGCGGCCCCACCCGCGCCGCCACCCGCAGGGCCTGCCCGACGGCCGACGGCGCGCCGAAGACCCGGGCCCGCCGGAGCGCGTCGGCGGCGAGCGCGCGGGCGCGGGCCGGTTCCCGCGGCGCCACGGCCAGGGCGAGGTGCAGCTGCCAGGGGCACCAGGCCGGGTTCTGGATGCCGCGCGGGGTCAGCCGCCGGTCCACCGCCTCCAACTCCGCGATCGCCGCCGCCGTGTTGCCGCGGGCCAGCAGCAGTTCCGCGTACACGGTCTGGGAGTCGGGGAAGACCACGGCCGCCGGGAAGGGCTCCGCGAACTCGTGTGCGCGGGCCAGGTCCCAAGCCTCCTCAGCGCGGCCGCGGGCCAGCAGGGTCTCGACCAGGATGGCGATGGCGTACCAGTGCACGGGCGTGCGGCGGCCCACCCGCTCGGCGAGCCGCAGTCCGGCCCGGGCCAGCTCCTCGGCCTCGACCAGGCGCCCGGAGCGGTAGCGGATGTAGGCGCGCAGGCTGTAGGCGAAGGACAGGTGCGCCCCGCGCCAGCCCTGGCGCTCGAATTCGGCGGTGCCCGCCTCGAAGAGCTCCTCGGCGCGCTCGGGCCGGTCGGCGTACATGTGGGCCATCGCGGCCAGCACCGGGACCTCGAAGCCGCGGTCCTCGTGGGCCCAGCTGAAGCCGTCGGCCAGGGCGCGCCCGGCGTGGTGGAGGACCACGTCCACGGACTCGCCGCGCAGCGTCGCGTCCCAGGCGCGCAGCCCGATCACGTACCGCTCGGTGAGGTCACGGCCGGTGAGCCGGTCGGCGAGCCGGGCGAGGCGGCGGGAGCGCGCCGGGGAGTCGGGTTCGGCGGCGTTGAAGGCCCCCCACATGAACTGCTCGGACTGGAGCCGCAACCGGCCCCGGACGTCGGGGGTGTGCCGGATCTCCCGGGCCAGCGCGTCGCAAGCCTCGGCGAGCCGGTCGCTGTGCGCGAGCACCTGGGCGAGCCGGATGACGATGCCCTGGCGCAGCGCCGGGTCCTCGACGGGTTCGGCGAGGGCGGCGCGCAGGTGGTTCACGGTGGTGGCCGGTTCGGTGAGCAGTGAGGCGCAGCCCAGTTCGTACAGGACGGCGGCCCGCTCGTCGAAGTCCGGGGGTTCGCGCAGGGCGCGGGCGAGCTGGCGGCGGGCGGCTTCGGGCGCTCCGGCCCGCAGGTTCTCGCGGGCGGCCTCGCGCAGCGTGCGCACCACCCAGGGGTCGTTCTCGGGGTGGGCTTCCAGGAGGTGGCGGGCGGCCGCGGAGGCGCCCAGGCCGCCGTCGACGACGGCCACCGCGGCCTGACCGTGCAGGGCGACCCGCAGGCCGTCGGGGATGGCGCGGTAGATCGCGGTGGCGATCAGCGGGTGGACGAATTCGAGGCCGCCGTCGGGCTCCGGGCCCCCGTCGGCTCCGGGACCGCCCTCCTGCTCGGCCGCGGCGCAGAGGATGCGGGCGCCGCGCAGCCGTTCGGTGGCGTCGACGGCCTCTTCGGTGCCGAGCCCGGCCACCCGGGCGGCCAGGTCGCGCGGGATGGCCGTGCCGAGGACGGCGCAGGCCCAGGCGAAGCGGACGGTGGAGGGTCCGAGTCGTTCGAGGCGGGCCACCAGGCCGCTGCCGCGCTGGGCGGCGGCGAGGTCGCGCAGCAGCGGGGCGCTGGATTCGACCGGGTCGAGGCCGCGGTCGTGGACCTTGGCGCTCAGCTCGACGGCCTCGAAGGGATTGCCCGCGGTGACCTCCCAGGCCTCCCGGCAGAAGGCGTCGTCGGCGTGGTCGCCGACCTCGTCGCGCAGGAGCCGGCCGACGGCGGCCGCGGTGAGCGGGGCGAGGGTGAGCGGGCGTCTGCCCGCCCGGCCGGGCAGGGTGCGGAACGCCTCGGCGTGGACGGGCAGTTCGTCGGGGCGGTAGGCGACGACGAGGAGCAGCGGGAGCTGCTCGGCGCGGGGGGCGAAGGCGGCGAGCCAGCCGAGCGACTCGGGGTCGGCCCAATGGGCGTCGTCGAGGACGAGGACCACCGGGGCGCGCTGGACGGCGAGGTGGGTGAGCACCCAGTCGAGGCCGTCGCGCAGGCCCTGCGGGTCGGGGGGCGCGCCTTCCTCGGGGGCGCAGAGTCCCAGGGCGGGGCCGACGATGGCGTACCAGCTGCCGAGGGCGGCGCGCAGTTCGGCTTCGGAGCGGCCGGCCAGCTGGGGCTGGATCAGTTGGCGGGCGACGTGGAAGGGCTGACCCTGTTCCCGTTCGCCGCCGCGGGCGGCCAGCAGGGTGCAGGCGCGGGCGCGGGCCCGCCGGCGCACCTCGGCGAGCAGGGTGGTCTTGCCGAGGCCCGCGGGGCCGCAGAAGGCGAGGAGCGCGCCGCCGCTCGCCCCGGGGCCCGCGGCGGCCCTGGCTCCGGGAGTCGCCGCGCCGCCGCTTCCGGGGCGGGCGCCGGCCAGTTGGTCCAACGCGTGGTCCACGAGGGCCAGTTCGACATCGCGTTCGAACAATACGCGCCGCATGTGGGTCCGGCGTTCCGTCATGACTGTTACCCCCCAGACCTGTTCGGGGCATCAGCGTACGCCCGCTTGAGCTGGAAGGAAGCCCGCAGTTCGGGAAAGATCGAAATCTTTTCCGTACGGCGTTATTCAGCCGATTCGGCGGCCAGCGCCTCCAGGACCGCGACCGCTTCCGCGGCCCGCTCGACGGCCACGAAGAGGTGGTCGTGGTGGTACCCGGCGATCACGTTGCAGCTGAGGCCGTGCGCGGCGAGGGCCGCGGCGAAGGCTCCGGTCAGACCGACGGCGTCGAGGGCGGAGTGGACGCGCAGGGTGATCCACCCGGCCACGTAGTCGTACGCCAGTGCGACGGCGTCCGCCTCCTCCTGGCGCAGCACGAGGGTCAGGCCCTCGGACTCCAGCACGGTGGCCACCGGGGTGACGCCGGCGGGGGCCGCCGGGCCGGGGACGGCGCAGAAGACGTACCGCCCCTCGTTCAGCTCGGGGCGCATGCCGCTCAGCAGTTTCCTCAGGTCGCTCTCTCCACTCATGCCCGCACCCTACCTTTCCTCCCGCTATGACCGGTTCGGCGGCCCTGGTGGAGGGGCGCGGGACTCGGTCGCGGTGGTGCGGAGGGCGGTGCGGAGGGCGGCGGCGCGGCATCGACGGGACGGCGCCACCGGGGCGGCGGCACGCGCCCCGGTGACGCGCCGCCCGTGGCTACGTCAGGTCGAAATCGCCGCCGCGGGCGTTCAGGACGAACTTGCGCCACTCGTCCGGCGCGAAGATCAGCGAGGGGCTCTCGGGCCGCCCGCTGTTGCGCATCGCGATGAAGCCTTCGACGAAGGCGATCTGGACGTCACCGGCTCCCCGGCTGCTCGACTGCCACTCCGCCCCGCTGAGATCGAGTTCCGGCTTGTCCCAGCCGGCGTAGGGCTTCGAAGTCATGCTCTCGGCCACGTGCGTGCTCCTCCCGGTACGTCGTCCGGGGGCAAGGTTAACCACCACCGGGCGTGCCGGACAGGCCGCGGTGGGTCACCGCGCGTCCCGTCCGGCTCCGCTGTCCGGAAACCGATTTCCGCTCCGGGTGCCTCAGTTGGCCGGTTCCTCCGCTCCCACCAGCCACATCGCGAAGAACTGCGCACCGCCGCCGTAGGCGTGCCCGATCGCCCGCCGCGCCCCGTCCACCTGGTGTTCTCCGGCCTGTCCCCGCACTTGGAGGGCGGCCTCCGCGAAACGGATCATGCCGGAGGCGCCGATGGGGTTGGTCGACAGGACACCGCCCGACGGGTTGACCGGGAGGTCGCCGTCGATCTCGGTGACCCCGGCCTCGGTCAGCTTCCAGCCTTCGCCCTCGTCGGCGAAGCCGAGGTTCTCCAGCCACATCGGCTCGTACCAGGAGAAGGGCACGTACATCTCCACCGCGTCGATCTCCCGGCGCGGATCGGTGATGCCCGCCTGCCGGTAGACGTCGGCCGCGCAGTCCTTGCCCGCCTGGGGCGAGACGAAGTCCTTGCCCGCGAAGAGCGTGGGCTCGCTGCGCATCGCCCCGCCGTGCACCCAGGCCGGCGGTTTCGGCGAACGGGCCGCGCCCTCCCGGTCGGTGAGGATCATCGCGCAGGCGCCGTCCGAGGAGGGGCAGGTCTCGGAGTAGCGGATCGGGTCCCACAGCATCGGTGACGCCTGGACCTTCTCCAGGGTGATGTCGTGCTCGTGCAGGTGCGCGTAGGGGTTCTTGAGCGCGTTGCGCCGGTCCTTGTACGCGACGAGCGAGCCGACCGTGTCGGGCGCGCCGGTGCGCCGCATGTACGCCCGTACGTGCGGGGCGAAGAAGCCGCCCGCGCCCGCCAGCAGCGGCTGCTGGAAGGGAACCGGCAGGGAAAGACCCCACATGGCGTTGGACTCGGACTGCTTCTCGAAGGCGAGGGTCAGCACGGTGCGGTGGACCCGGGCCGCGATCAGGTTCGCCGCGACCAGTGCGGTCGAGCCGCCCACCGAACCCGCCGTGTGCACGCGCAGCATCGGTTTGCCGACCGCTCCCAGGGCGTCCGCCAGGTACAGCTCCGGCATCATCACGCCCTCGAAGAAGTCGGGGGCCTTGCCGATGACGACGGCGTCGATGTCCGCCCAGGTCAGACCGGCGTCCTCCAGGGCGCGGACGGCCGCCTCGCGGACCAGGCCGGCGATGGAGACGTCGTGGCGGGCGGCCACGTGCTTGGTCTGGCCGATGCCGACGACGGCGACCGGCTCCTTGCCCGTTGCGCTCATGCTCGGTCCCCTTCCAGGACGGCGACCAGGTTCTGCTGGAGGCAGGGGCCGGAGGTGGCGTGCGCGACGGCCCGGTCGGAGGCGCCGCGGTGGATCCGGGCGGCGGCCTCGCCGATCCGGATGAGCCCGGCCGCCATCATCGGGTTGGCCGCGAGCGCCCCGCCGGAGGGGTTGACGCGCACCTCGTCGCCGAGCCCGAGGGCCTTGCGCAGCACCACCTCCTGGGAGGTGAAGGGCGCGTGCAGCTCCGCGGTGTCGACGGGCGCGTCGAAGACCCCCGCGCGCTCGGCCGCGAGCCGGGTGGACGGGGAATCGGTGAGGTCGCGCAGGCCCAGGCCGTGCGCCTCGATGCGGTGGTCGATGCCGGTGATCCAGGCGGGGCGGGCGCACAGGGCGCGCGCCGTGTCACCGGCCGCGAGGATCACCGCGGCCGCGCCGTCGCCGATGGGCGGGCAGTCGCCCGTGCGCAGCGGCCTGACCTGGTAGTCGCCCTGCGGTACGGCGCCACCGAGCTGGGCGTGCGGGTTGTCGGCGGCGGCCGCCCGGCTGCGGGCCGCGATGGCGGCCAGCGCCGCCTCGTCGGTCTCGCCCGCGTCGATCAGCGCCTGCGCCTGGAGGGCGGCCAGGGCCACCGAGTCGGGCCAGAGGGGGGCGAGGTAGTACGGGTCGAGCTGGCGGGTCAGTACGTCGCGCACGGATCCCGGCGAGGACTTCCCGTAGGAGTAGACGAGCGCGGTGTCGGCCTCGCCGGTACGGATCTTCACCCAGGCTTCGTAGAGCGCCCAGGCACCGTCCATCTCGACGTGCGACTCGGAGATCGGCGGCCAGGCGCCGACGCCGTCGAGGGTCATGGTGAACGAGAAGGCCCGGCCCGCGAGGTAGTCGCTGGATCCGGAGCAGGTGAAGCCGATCTCCCCGGCCTTCAGCCCGGTCTGGGCGAGGACCTGGTGGAGGACCGGCATGACCATCTCGACTTCGCTCAGCTCGTCGGTGCGGCGCAGGTGGTCGCTCTGCGCGAAGGCGACGACCGCGACGTCGCGGGACGCGCGTGCGTGGGCCATCAGATCAGCTCCTTGTACACGTCGTAGTCGGCGTCGGGCTCGCCGGTGGGCCGGTAGTGGTCGGGGTGGCCGGCGCCCTCGGTCCAGACCGGCTCCACGCGGAGGCCCATCCGGACCTGGTCGTAGGGGATGCCGCCGATCCGGCCGTGGAGGGCGAGCCCGGCGCCGTCGAGCGCGATGTGCGCGTAGACGTACGGGACCTCGATGTCGAG
Organism: Streptomyces sp. NPDC028419; assembly: GCF_055565515.1. Taxonomy (NCBI): domain Bacteria; kingdom Bacillati; phylum Actinomycetota; class Actinomycetes; order Kitasatosporales; family Streptomycetaceae; genus Streptomyces; species Streptomyces sp. NPDC028419. The sequence continues at coordinate 43,669 of NZ_JBVHUE010000003.1, forward strand.
GTTGCGGGCCTTGATGTTGACGATGCAGTAGGTGGTGACGGTGCCCGCCGGGCCGACCTCGACCCGCTCGGTGGTCGCGACGCCGCAGGTGGGGCACGCGCCGCGCGGCGGGACGTACACCTTGTGGCAGGAGGGGCAGCGTTCGCCGACGGTGCGGCGCTCGGCGAGGGCGTTGATGTAGGCGGTCTGGGCGCGGCCGGGGCTGTAGACGTAGTCGAGGCGGGCCTCGGCGACGATGCCGGTGACGGCGTCCTCGAAGACGCCGTCGTGCGGTCGTGCCCCGGGGGCGGGGTCCTGCGCCGCGTCGTCGTACGGCTCGAAACAGGCGATGTCGGTGATGGCCCCGGTGCGCTCGGCGGCCCACCGGATCCGGACGCGCATCCCGCTGTGGACGGCCTCGGGGCCGGACGCGTCGAGGGCGTGCAGCAGGGCGGTGTCGGCGCCGTCGAGCCGGACGAGAACCCAGGCGAAGGGGGTGTCGAGCGGCTGCTGGGGGCGGGGGGCGGCGTTCCAGGCCCAGGTGGTGACGGTCCCGGTGGCGCCGACCTCGACCAGGTCGCGGATCTCCTCGGCGGTGACCGGGTCGTACTCGACGGGCGGCACCATCACCCGGCCGTCGGTGGTCCTCACCCCGAGCACGACGCCCTCGCGCAGCCCGGTGAGGAAGGCGCTCTGGACGGGCCCGAGGGAGCGGGTGAAGGGGAACTCGACGACGAGGGGAGCGCTCAGCACTTCCGGTGTGGGGGCGGCTGTCATGGGGTGCTCTCCGATTCTCCGGGACGGGGTCGGTGGTGCCGGTCCCCTGCGGGGGGGCGGGGCGGGGCGGCCGGTACCCCGGTTCGGGGCGGGGTCCTGGTGCGGGTCTGGGCTCTGGTGCGGGCCGGGGTCCTGATGCGCTCGGGGCCCCGCACCCGTGGCGCGGCCGTCCCCGATCGTTGGGCGGGCCCGCTGCCGGACGGGCCCGTTGCGTACGGGCGTTGCTGCACCGGCGCGCTCGCCGCGCCGGCTCGGTCCTCCGGCCGGATCGGCCGTTGGGCCGGATCGGCCGTTGGGCCGGGTCGGTCCCGGGCCGGGTCGGTCCCGGGCCAGGTCGGTCCCGGGCCGGGTCGGGCTCCGTACCAGCTCGGGCGCTGGGCCGGGTATGCCGCCGGGCCAGCCCGGTCTCCGTACCAGCTCGGGCGCTGGCCCGGGTCGGGCCCCGTGCCGGCCCCGATGCTGGGCCGCGTCGGGCCCCGGACCGGATCGGTCGGGTGGCCGGATCGGCCGCCGGGCCGCCCCGGCCGCTGGACCGGCCCCGACGCCGGGCCGGGTCGGTCGCTGGACCGGATCGGGCCCCGTACCGGGTCGGGCGCCGGGCCAGCTCGGGCGCCGGGCCAGCTCGGGCGCCGGGCCAGCTCGGTCGCTGGACCAGCCCGGGCTCCGTACCAGCTCGGTCGCTGGGCCGGGTCAGGCCCCGTACCGGCCCCGGTGCTGGGCCGGGTCGGGCCCCGGACCGGATCGGTCGGGCGGCCGGGTCGGGCGCAGGGCCGGATCGGCCGCCGCGCCAGCCCGGTCGCTGGACCAGCCCGGTCTCCGTACCAGCCCGGTCGCTGGGCCGGGTCGGGCGCCGGGCCGGGTCGGGCTCCGTACCGGCCCCGATGCTGGGCCGGGTCGGGCCCCGTACCGGATCGGTCGGGTGGCCGGGGCGGGTGCTGGGGTGGCTCGGTGTGTCGCCGGGACGGGTCGACGTGTCGGGGGGCGGGGTCAGGCGCGGCGGTAGACCGGCGGTCGCTTCTCGGCGAAGGCACGGGAGCCTTCCTTCGCATCGGCCGTGTCGAAGACGGGCCAGCCCCGGGTGAGTTCGGCGGCCAGCCCCTCCGTCTCGGTCAGCTCCGCGGCCTCGTACACCGACGCCTTGACGGCCTCGACGGCGAGCGGCCCGCACGCATTGACCTGCGCGGCGATCTCCAGCGCCTTCTCCAGCGCCGTGCCGTCGGGCACCACCTGCCCGATGAGGCCGATCCTGGCCGCCTCCTCGGCCCCGTACGGCCGCCCGGTCAGCAGCATTTCCAGGGCGTGGGTGCGCGGGATCTGCCGGGGCAGCCGCACCGTCGACCCGCCGATCGGGAACAGCCCGCGCTTGACCTCGAAGAGCCCGAAGGTGGCGCCGGCCCCGGCCACCCGGATGTCGGTGCCCTGGAGGATCTCCGTCCCGCCCGCGACGCAGTAGCCCTCGACGGCGGCGATGACCGGCTTGCGGGGGCGGTGGTGGCGCAGCATCGCCTTCCAGTGCAGGTCGGGGTCGGCCTTCAGCCGGTCCCGGTAGTGGTCGCCCGCCATCCCCTTGCCCGCGAGGGCCTTGAGGTCCATGCCCGCGCAGAAGTCCCCGCCCGCGCCGGTCAGGACGACCGACCGGATCTCGTCGTCCGCGTCCGCTTCGAGCCAGCCGTCGTACAGGCCGACCAGAAGCGGCAGCGAGAGCGCGTTCTTCGCCTCGGGCCTGTTCATGGTGAGCACCAGCGTGGCGCCGTGCCGTTCCACGGTCAGGTGTTCTGTCCCACCCATTGCCGTCCTCCCTCTCAAGACCTAGAACAGGTTGCAGGAGGGGCGGGTGCAGTTCAATAGTTTTCTGACACCCAGTCAGTTTTCTTGGGTGCCGCCCTTCCCAGTTGGCAGGCACGGCGCTCTAATGGCCGCCGTGCCGCCCAGCGCGGCTCTGTCATGCGGATTTTTCCGGGGTCAGGAGGAACGGTGGAGTACAACCTTGCCGACCTGTTCGAGTCGGTCGTCGACGTGGTTCCCGACCGCGAGGCCCTTGTGTACGTGGACCACCCGGGCACCGGCGCGGAGCGCCGCCTCACGTACGGAGAGCTGGACGCGGCGGCGAACCGGATCGCGCACCACCTGCTGGACAGCGGCCTGAAGCCCGGCGAGCACCTGGGCCTTCACCTCTACAACGGCGTCGAGTACCTGCAGACCGTCCTCGCCGCGCTCAAGGCGCGCCTCGTACCGGTCAACGTCAACTACCGCTACGTGGAAGAGGAACTGGTCTACCTCTACCGCGACGCGGACCTCGCGGCGCTGGTCTTCGACGCCGAGTTCACCGAGCGGGTCGCGGGCGCCCTGCCGCAGACCGAGAAGCTGCGCCACCTCGTCCGGGTGGGGACGGCTCCCGACGGCGCCCCGCACCTGGACGCCGTACCGTACGCCGAGGCGGAGGCGGCCGGTTCCAGCGACCGGGGCTTCGGTCCGCGCTCGCCCGACGACCTCTTCATCATCTACACGGGCGGCACCACCGGGATGCCCAAGGGCGTGATGTGGCGCCAGGAGGACCTGTTCTTCGCCGGGCTGTTCGGCGGCGAGCCCTCGGGCCAGCCGGTGCGGCGGCCGGAGGAACTCGCCGAGCGCGTCGCGAAGAACAGCCCCGGGCTCACCTTCTTCCCCGCTCCCCCGCTGATGCACGGCACGTCGACGCTGACCTCGTTCGTGGCCTTCAACTACGGCCAGCGGGTGGCCATCCACCGCAAGTACACGCCCGAGGACGTGATCCGCACGATCGCGAAGGAGAAGGTCTCCAGCGTCTCCCTGGTCGGCGACGCGATGCTCCGGCCGCTCATCGACGCGCTGCGCGGGCCGTTGCAGGGCGCCGACCTGTCCTCCCTGTTCAGCGTCTCCTCCTCCGGGGCGATCATGTCGGAGACGGTGCGCGCCGAGTTCCAGGAACTGGCCCCGCACGTCATGTTGTTGAACAACTTCGGTTCGTCCGAGTCCGGTTCGAACGGTCGCGCGACCAATGACTCCGGGCCGGAGAAGGGGTTCCGGCTGGAGGTCAACGACCGTACGCAGGTGGTGGATCCGGTGACGCACGAGCCGGTGGCGGTGGGCGAACCGGGACGGCTCGCCCAGCGCGGGTACGTACCGCTCGGCTACTACAACGACCCCGTCAAATCGGCGGAGACCTTCTTCCAGAAGGGCACGGAGCGCTGGGTGCTGCTCGGGGACATGGCCACGGTCGACGAGGACGGCATCGTCACGATCCTCGGGCGCGGCTCGCAGTGCATCAACACCGGGGGCGAGAAGGTCTATCCGGAGGAGGTCGAGCAGGCCCTCAAGTCCCATCCGGACGTGTACGACGCCCTGGTGGCGGGGGTCGCGGACGCGAAGTGGGGCAACCACGTGGCCGCGGTGGTCCAGGTCCGCGCGGGCGCGGCCGACCCGACGCTGGAGGAGATCCAGAGCCACTGCCGCACGAAGCTCGCCGGCTACAAGATCCCGCGCCAGCTGGTCATCGCGCCGAACATCCAGCGCTCGCCGAGCGGCAAGGCGGACTACCGGTGGGCCAAGGCGGTGGCCTCCGAGGCGGTGACCTCCGAGGCGCGGGGGCGGGCACAGGCGTAGCGCGGCCGTCGGGTGGACTCCCGTACCGCAGGCGCTTCGGCAATCCGGCGATCCGTCCGTCAGGTGATCCGGCGGAGCGCCTCCCAGGGATACGGGGTCCGCCTGCTCTCGAAACGGAAGGCGCGGTAGTAGTCCGTCATCACCGCGGCGACCGGGGCGTGGCGCGTGAGGATCGCCGCGATCCGCGACGGGATCCCCGTCGGGGGTTCCCCCCGGGCGCAGGCGCGCACGAAGGCGACCCGCTCGTCCCGCTCGTACCCGTACAGGGCGGTGACGAGCCACTGCACGAGGTGGGTGACGGTGTAGCAGCGGTCATAGCTCTGGTGCTCGGCGAAGAATTCGACCTCCTCCTTCGACAGGTCGAAGCGGGAGGAGAGCGCCAGGCCGTAGTCCGTGAAGAACAGACGCTCGCCGTCGGTGAGGACGTTCTGGAAGTGGCCGTCGAGATGCAGGAGGCCACGGGCGTTCATGAATGAGGTGCCGGCCTCAAGCTCCCTCGCCACCATGGCGCATGCCCGCTCGGCGCTCTCCTCGTCGGCCTCGACCTGAACGCCCAGCCAGTCGTGCAGGTTCCGCGGGATGTACTCCAGGAACAGCGCGACGCTCGCCGTGGAGTCCCGCAGCGCCTCGATCCGGTGGCGCACTGGCGCTCCGCCTCCCCAGTAGGCGACGGTCCGCTCCACGTCGGCCAGTTCCGCGGGCAGCGCCTGCCCATGGTGCGGCAGCACCCGCCAGTGGTACATCAGCGGAAAGCCCTCGTGGTCCTGTGCGAGCACCCAGTTCGTCGTCATGGTGTGCACGGCCAACTCCCGCCAGGCTCCCCATCCGGGGCTTCCGGGAACCCCGAGGCCGGGGTGGCAGAAGGCGGGCAGCCCGAAGAGGTTCGCCGTGGATCGGACGTTCTCCGGCCGCCTCTCCAGATCGGTCAGCGGCAGCCGCTTGACGAAGACCGGCGTTCCGTCGACCTCCAGCAGCGCCGAGGTCCCACCGATGCCGGCGCCCAACGGCGCGGCCGTATCGACGAGGTCGCGCAGTTCGTGATCGCCGCACAACCCCAGCGAGGTGGAGACGGCGCCGTAGGCCGCCAACCGCGCACCACGCGACGCGTCGAAGCCTTCGACGGCCACCTCCCCCACCAGCGCACCAGCCTCTCCGCAACACCCGGCCGCACAGTCATGGCCGTAATCATGGCCGTGGTCATGGCCGTAGTCATGGTCATGGTCGCAGGTCGACCCGGAGTTCCGCGGCCAGGGCCCGGCTCCAGTGCGCGAGTTCCTGGCGGTCGATGCCCTGGCCCAGCGAGGCGGCCTGTTCGTCGGTCAGGCGCAGCGGTCCGGGGTCCTCCAGCAGCCGGGACACTTCGGCCAGCAGCCCGACCAGGCGCCGGGCGCCGGAGGCTCCGAGCCGCACCGAGACGGCGGGGTCGACGTCGGACATCGCCACGGCCTCCCTTCGGCGGGCCGGCTCCTGCGGCTCCTCCACGTCCTTCGACGGTACGCCGCCGGGCGTACGGCCGCGCGGGAGCCGACCGTCCGACGGGCGCCCCGCCGTGGATCCGAACAGGCGATCACTCGTTCGAGTCATTGATTTCCGCCGCCCGCTCCGGCAGGCTACCGAATGATCGGTCGGTTGGCTCACAACGGGGTGACGAGATGGCTGCTTCCTCCACTGCCGCTAGGTCGGCGAATTCCGCTTTCGAGGACCACAGCGAAGGGCTCGCTCCGGACGCCCTGGCGGAGCTGCAGCTGTCCCGTCTGCGCGCGACCCTGCACCGCGCCTACGAGAACGTCCCCTTCTACCGGCAGGCCTTCGACAAGGCCGGACTGCGCCCCGAGGATTGCCGCTCGCTCGCCGACCTGGCCCGGTTCCCCTTCACCACCAAGGCCGACCTGCGCGACAACTACCCCTTCGGGATGTTCGCCGTCCCCCGCTCCGAGGTGCGCAGACTGCACGCCTCCAGCGGGACGACCGGGACGCCGACCGTCGTCGGCTACACCGAGCGCGACCTCGACACCTGGGCCGAGGTGGTCGCCCGCTCGATCCGCGCGGCGGGCGGCCGCCCCGGCCAGGTGGTGCACGTCGCCTACGGCTACGGACTGTTCACCGGCGGCCTCGGTGCGCACTACGGCGCCGAGCGCCTGGGCTGTACGGTCGTGCCCGCGTCCGGCGGGATGACCGACCGCCAGGTCCGACTGATCCAGGACTTCCGCCCCGAGGTCATCATGGTGACCCCGTCGTACATGCTGACCCTGCTCGACGAGATGGAGCGCCAGGGCATCGACCCCCGCTCCACCTCCCTGCGGACCGGGATATTCGGCGCGGAACCCTGGACCGAGGAGATGCGCCGGGAGATCGAGGAGCGCCTCGACATCGACGCCGTCGACATCTACGGACTGTCGGAGGTCATCGGCCCCGGGGTCGCACAGGAGTTCGCCGAGACCAAGGACGGGCTGCACATCTGGGAGGACCACTTCCTGCCGGAGGTGGTCGACCCCTTCACCGGCGAGGTGCTGCCGGACGGCGAGCCCGGGGAGCTGGTGTTCACCTCCCTCACGAAGGAGGCCATGCCGGTGATCCGCTACCGCACCCGGGACCTCACCCGCCTGCTGCCCGGCACCGCGCGCCCCGCCTTCCGGCGGATGGAGAAGGTGACGGGTCGCAGCGACGACATGATCATCCTGCGCGGGGTCAACCTCTACCCGACGCAGATCGAGGAGGTCATCCTGCGCACGTCCGCGGCCGCGCTGGCCCCGCACTTCCAGCTCCGCCTGACCCGCGAGGGCCGGATGGACGCCCTGACCGTGCGCGTCGAGGCCCGCCCGGAGGCCACGACCGCCGAGCGCGAGGGGGCGGCGGCCGCGGTGACCCGGGCGGTCAAGGAGGGCGTCGGGGTCTCCGTAGGCGTCGAGGTGGTGGACCCGCACACCCTGGAGCGCTCGGTCGGCAAGCTCCAGCGCATCGTGGACCTCCGCGGCCGTGGCGACACGCCTTCGGGGGGCTAGGGCGTGTTTCGAAAGTCCCGCCTGGCTCGCGACGCCTGGTACCGCACCTCGCGGCGTTGTCGGAACGCCCGATTACGTCCAGTAGGCGGGCGCCCCTCCGCCTTGCGATGCACGGCACCAGACGCCGCGAGCCGCGCCCTCCGGGCGCCCGGCGCTACTTTCGAAACACGCCCTAAAACCACCCCTTCGGGCGCATTTACCGGCCACACCTGGGAAGCGACGGGCACGCGCGGGTAGGGCATGGTGCGTGCCCCCGTCCCTCCGGCAGCTCCACGACCGGCTCTTGGCGTCCTCCGCCGGGCTGGCCTGGAGCCGTGGCCGGGAGATGGAGCTGATGCACCGGGCGATGGGCTTCGCCGCCCTCGGGTTCCTCACCCTGGTACCCCTGCTGATCGTCGTGGCGGCGGCCGCGCCCGGCAGCGGTGAGGGGTTCGGCCGCTGGCTCGCGCAGGCCCTCGGGGTGACCGCGGCCTCCCGGGCCCGGGTCGAGGTCCTCTTCGGGGCGGAGAACCAGGCGCTGGAGCGCACCACCGCCTTCGGCCTCGCGGCCCTGGCGGTCTTCGGCCTGACCTTCGGCTCGGCCGTACAGACCGGCTACGAGAAGGTCTGGGACCTGCCGACGGCCCGCTGGCACACAATGTGGCGGCACGTCGTGTGGCTGGCCCTGCTGGTGGTCTACATCGCCCTGCTCGTCCTCATCCCCGCCCCCTCCGACGACGCGATCGGGACGGTCCTGGGCACGGCGGGCGACCTGTTCGGCACCTGCGTCTTCTTCTGGGTCTCGCAACGGGTGCTGCTCGGTGGCCGGGTCCGCTGGCCGGCCCTGCTGCCCGGAGCCGTCGCCACCAGCCTGGGCCTCCTGGGGCTGCGGATCTTCTCCCAGCTGGTCTTCTCCCCCCTCATCGCTTCGAACGCCGTCACCTACGGCCCCTTCGGCACCCTGCTGGTCGTCCAGTCCTGGCTCGTCGGCGTCGGCTTCGTCGTCTACGGCGGCGCGCTCGTGGGGCGCCTGCTCCACGAGGAGCGCACCCGGCGGCGCCTGGGCACGGACGCCGGCGCCCTGTCAAGTGACGAATAGCCGGGGCTGGGGCCGCGGAGCGGCTGCGGGCACGGTGGGAAACCACCCGTCGTGCGCCACCGCCCCGAAGGAAGCTCCCATGACTGACATCGCCATCATCGGAATCGGCTGCCGCTTTCCCTCCGCCCCGGACGTCCGGGCGTACTGGGAGCTGCTGCTGAGCGGGGAGCGGCAGTTCTCCACGGTCCCGAGGGAGCGTTGGAACCACGAGGTCTTCCACGCGCCCGGTGACCCGTCGGTGCCCAACGCGGCGTACACCGACCAGGTCGCCTTCCTCGACGACGTGGACCGCTTCGACGCCCTGCACTTCGGGGTGCCCCCCGCACGCGCCCGGGCCATGGACCCGCAGCACCGGCTGATGCTCGGCGTCACGCGCGAGGCGCTCGACGACGCCGGGCTGGGCCGCGGCGACTTCGACCGGGAGAACACCGGGGTCTTCTTCGGTCTGTCGGTGTCCGACTACAAGGACCTCATGACGGGCCACATGCGTGCCATCACCCTGGCCGACGAGGCCCGGGCGGCGGGCGGCTCCCCCGACGCCGACCATGCCCCAGACACCCTCGACGCCCTCGACGCCCTCGATGCCCTCCAGGAGCAGGCCCGACGGCTCGGCGTCGTCGAGGCCTTCACCCTGCCCGGAAGCCTGCTGAACATGGCGTCCGGCTCGGTCAGCCGGCACTTCGACCTCGGCGGCCCCAGCTTCGCCGTCGACGCGGCCTGTTCCGGCTCGTTGGTCGCGCTCGACCAGGCGATGGCCCACCTGCGCCGGGGCACCTGCTCGACCGCCCTCGTGGGCGGGGTGTACCTCAACCTCACGCCCGACAGCCTGGTCGGCTTCTCCCGGCTCCGCGCGCTCTCCGCCACCGGGGTGTGCCGCCCCTTCGACGAGCGGGCCGACGGCTTCGTCCTCGGCGAGGGAGCCGGGGTCGTCGTCCTGCGTCCGCTCGCCGACGCGCTCGCCGCGGGCGACCGGGTGTACGCGGTGATCAAGGGCATCGGCACCGCCAACGACGGGGCGTCCCCCGGCCCCCTGGTCCCGACTCCCGAGGGCCAGCTGCGCGCCATGCGCCGGGCCTACGCCGACGCGGGCGTCGCGCCCTCCTCCGTGGGCTTCCTCGAAGCGCACGGCACCGGCACTGCCGCGGGCGACCGGGCCGAGGCCGAGGCACTGCGCCGCCTGCGCACCGAGTACCCCGACGACGACCCGGGGCTCTGCTACCTCGCTTCGGGCAAGGCCCTCATCGGGCACTCCCTGGCCGCGGCGGGCATCGCGGGGCTGATCAAGACGGCCCTGGTCGTCCACCACCGCACGATCGTGCCGCAGCCGGACACCGTCCCCCACCCGGACCTGGGCATATCCGCCGCCGGCCTGCGCTTCGCCGACACCGCCCGTCCCTTTCCGCGTACGGGCGCCCCGCGGCGGGCCGCCGTCAGCTCCTTCGGCTTCGGCGGTACGAACGTCCACGTGGTCCTGGAAGAACAGCGGACCGTCCCGGCCCCCGTCCCCCGCCCCGAGCACGCCGACACCACCGGCACCGCCGACACCACAGCCACCGCGGACACCGGCAGCCCGGACGCTGCCCGGGTCCCGGACCCCCAGCTCGTCCTCCTCTCCGCCGGCAGCCCCGACCTGCTGGTCCAGCACATCGGCGACGTACTCGACGCACTCGACACGGCGGACCGTGCGCCGCTGGCGGCCGTGGCCCACACCCTCGCCGCCCGCAGGCCCCTGACCGCGCGGCTGGCGATCGTGGCCACCGACACCGACGGGTTCCTGCGGCGGCTGCGCGAGGCCCGCGAACAGCTCCTCGCCGGCGCCCGCGGCGACCTCGGCGACGGCGCCTTCGCCGCCGACGCGCCGCTCCCGGCCGCCCAGCGTCGCGTCGCCTTCCTCTACCCCGGTCAGGGCAGCCAGCGACCGGGCATGATGCGCGACCTCCACGAGCGGTTCCCGGCCTTCCGGTCGGCGGTCGGCGTCCTCGGCGCCGTGGCCCGCCGGGACATCGGCGTCGACCTCGCGGAGCTGCTGTACGGCGGGACCGCGACGGCCCACGACGCCGCGGAGCGCATGCGGCGGCTCACCGACACGGAGGTGTGCCAGCCGCTGCTCGGCAGCGTCCAGATCGCCGCCACCCGGGTCCTCGCCGACTGCGGCGTCACCCCCGACCTCACCCTCGGCCACAGCGTCGGGGAGTTCGCCGCGGCCGCGGCGGCCGGAGCGCTCACCCCCGTGGACGCCGTCCGGCTGCTGGTGCGCCGGGGCGCGGCCGTCCGGCGGGCCGAGAGCGGCTTCCAGGGCGGGATGCTCGCCGTACAGAGCGACGAGGAGACCTGCCGCCGGCTCGTCGCCGGCATCGAGGACGTGTGGCTCGCCTGCTTCAACCAACCGCGCCAGATCGTGGTCAGCGGCACGGTCGAAGGGCTCGCGGCCCTGCGGCGGGCCTGTGCCGAGGCCGGGGTGGTCACGGCGTCGCTGGAGGTGTCCCACGCCTTCCACTCGCCGCGGCTGGAGTCGGCCGAGGAGAGCGTCCGCGCGGACCTCGCCGGCCGCCGCATCAGCAGCCCCCTCCTGACCTTCGTGTCCTGCGTGAACGCGGAGGTCTGCGAAGATCCCGACCTGCTGCGCCGGCTGTGGACCCGGCACGCGTCCGTACCGGTGCGCTTCAGCGACGCCGTCCGCACGACGTACGCGCAAGGGGCCCGCGTCTTCCTCCAGGTGGCCGGCGGCAGCTCGCTGCTGACGTCCGTACGCCGCAACCTCGCCGGTCACGGCGACGTGCACGTCGTCCCCGTCGACGCGGAGGCGCCGGACGCCGGGCGGTCCTTCGTCCTGGCCCTCGCCCGGCTCGCCGTCCTGGGCGTGCCGGTCGACCCGCGCGCGCTGGTTCCCCAGGAGGAGCGCGTGCTGCTGGACCTGCCGGTGGCGCGGCTCGACACCCGGTCCTACTGGTTCGCCGACCGGGGGCCCGCGCGGCGGGACACCGCTACCGCTTCGGCTCCCGCTCCCGCCCCTTCGGCTCCCGCTCCCGCCCCGACTCGCGCGGCCGCCCCCGCTCCGGCGGCGCCTCCCGCCCCCGTGGACCCGCCCGCCCTCCGTGCCCCGGCCCGGCGGGAGGTCAGGGAGGCGGTGACCGCCCAGGTGGCCCGGATCAGCGCCTTCCCCGTGGGTCACCTGCGCGACGACCAGCTGCTGATCGACGAGCTCGGTTTCGACTCGTTGATGCTCACCGACCTGTTCACCTCCCTGCAGCGGCAGTGGCCCGGGTGGTGCTTCGACGAAGGGGTGGCCGACCGGCCGACCATCGGTGGGATCGCCGCGCTGATCGCGGGCCCCGCCGAGGTCGCCGCACCGGCGGCCGTCCCGACCCCCGTCCCGGTCCCGGTCCCGGTCCCCGTCCCCGTCCCCGTCCCCGAACAGCGCGCGGCGCAGGACGACGGGCCCCCCACACTCGCACCCGCGGAGCACACCCGGATCGAGTGCTTCCCGGAGGTGGCCGCCCACGGCGAGCGCGTCGCCCTCCTGGCCCGGTCGGGCCTGGCCAACCCGTACTTCCTCGTCCACGAGGGCGGCATGACGGACACGACCGTCGTCGGCGGCCGGGAACTGCTCTCGTTCTCCAGCTACAACTACCTGGGGCTGGCCACGCACCCGCAGGTCCACGAAGCGGCTCGGGAGGCGATCGCCCGCTTCGGCACGTCGGTGTCCGCCAGCCGGCTGCTGTCCGGCAGTCGGCCGCTCCACCTGGAGCTCGAAGCGGAGCTCGCCGACCTGCTCGGATGCGAGGACTCGATCACCCTGGCCAACGGCCACGCCACCAACGTGACCGTGATCGGGCACCTCGTCGGCCCCGGTGACCTCGTCGTCCACGACGCCCTCGCCCACGACAGCATCCTGCAGGGCTGCACGCTCTCGGGCGCGACCCGGCGGCCGTTCCCCCACGACGACGCCGCCGCCCTGGACGCCCTCCTCCGGCAGGTGCGCCACCAGTTCCGACGGGTGCTGATCGTCGTCGAGGGCGTGTACAGCATGGACGGCGACATCGCCGACCTGCCCGCGCTCGTCGAGGTCAAGCGCGAACACGGCGCACTGCTGATGATCGACGAGGCGCACAGCATCGGGACGATCGGGGCGACGGGGCGCGGCATCGGCGAGCACTTCGACGTCGACCGCTCGGCCGTCGACCTGTGGTCGGGCACCCTGTCCAAGGCCCTGGCGAGCTGCGGCGGCTACGTCGCGGGGACCGGCCCGGTCATCGACTACCTGCGGTACACCGCTCCCGGCTTCGTCTACAGCGCCGGGATGACCCCGGCGGACACGGCGGCCTCGCTGACCGCGCTGCGGTTGCTGCGCCGCGAGCCGCAGCGGGTGGGCCGCCTCGCGGCGAACGCCGCGCAGTTCGTCGGCCTCGCCCGCGAGGCCGGCATCAGCATCGGGGACAGCCACGACACCCCGATCGTGCCCTGCATCGTCGGGGACTCCCTGCGGACCCTGAGGTTGGCGCAGGCCCTCTTCGAAGAGGGCATCAGCGTCAATCCCATCCTCCATCCCGCCGTCCCCGAGGACATGGCCCGGTTGCGCTTCTTCCTCACCCACGACCACACGCCCGAGCAGATCCGAGGCGCCGTGGCCGTGCTGGAGCGGCAGCTGGGGCTCCTGTCCCCGGCCCGGGCCGCGTGAGCCCACGATCATGGACGCCACGGACACCATCGGCACCGTCGTGACGGAGGGCACCGCCTTCCGGCCGATCGCGCCGGGCCGCCCCCTCCGGTGGGGCGGCGCCGGCGTCGTCGTGGCCCGGCGCGAGGACCTGCGCCGGACACCGCTCCTCTCACCGGCCGAACAGCGCGTGGCCGACGGCCTGGCATCCCGGCGCCGGGCCGAATGGCTGGCCGGCCGACTGCTCGCCAAATGCCTGGTCGCCGCGTTCCTCGCGGTCCCGGCGCACGACGTGGAGGTGCTCCCGCGCGGCGACGGCAGCCCCCGCGTCCTCGTCGGCGGCGGCCCCGCAGCCGCCCTGCACCTCTCCCTCAGCCACACCGCCCGGCACGTCGCCGCGGCCCTGGCGCCGGGGCCGGTCGGTGTGGACCTGTGCGATGCGGCCTCGGCCGAGACGGTGCGCCGCGTCGCGGACCACGTCCTCTCGCCCCGGGACCGGCGCGCCATCACCACGGACCGCCCCGGCGATCGGCCCGGCGCCTGGGCCGGTGCCTGGGCGCTCAAGGAAGCCGCGGTCAAGGCGGACAGGAGCGGCATCTTCGGCGCCGCCGCGCGGCGCGTCCCGATCCTGAGCCTGTGGCCACCCCTGCTCGGCGGGGGACGCCGCGCCATGGTGTGGCAGACGGACGGCACGACCTTGGCCCTCGTACTCGCGCCCCGCTCGTGACGCCGCCGCTCCGTGACGGCACTGCGTTGGTGCTCCGTGCCCCGCCGGATCATGCTTGTCAGTGGAACCCTCGCCGTGCGCGGTTCCGTGGGACCGCGCACGGCACCGCGGCGCAGGACTAGCGAGGGCGAGATGAGCGTCGATGGAGCAACTTCCCACCCCTCCCGGTGAGCGGCCGGCGGCAGCGGCGGAGCCGAACGCCTCACCCGAGCCGGTGTACCGGGCCACGGCCACGGCCACCATCAGCGAGCTCGGCATCGTCACCGAGTGGAGCGAGGACGCCGCTCTGCTGCTCGGTTACACGGCCTCCGAGGTCGTCGGGCTGCCTGGCGCGCACCTGCTCGCCGATGCCTTCGCCGAGGAGGCCCGCCCGATCCCGCCCGGCCCGGAGCGGTGGAGCGGGACCGTGGCCCTGCGGCACCGGGACGGCCGACGGCTGGAACAGGCCCTGCTCGCGCACCGCCGGACCTCCAGCGACGGTCCCACCAGGTGGTTCGTGGTCTCCGCGGTGGCCGGCGAGGCCACCCGGGCGCCGCGGAACGGTCCGCTGAGCGAATGGGCCTTCGCCCAGTCGCCCTTCCCCCTCGCGATCTTCGACGAGGACCTGCGGCTGGTACGGGCGAACACGGGCATGGAGCGCGCGCTGTCCCTCACCGAGGCCGAGATGCGCGGGCTGCGCCTGTACGACATCGTGCCCGACCCGGTGAGCGAGGCGACCGGGCGCACGATGCGCCTGGTGCTGGAGACCGGCGAACCGCAGTACGTCGACGCCTTCGTCCACCCCGCGGGTACGGAGCCCGAGCACGGCTGGGTGACCTCGCTGGCCCCGCTGCGCGACCCGGACGGCCGGGTGCGTGCGGTCTCCATGGCGGCGCAGCACGCGGCCGGGCCCGAGGAGGACCAGCGCCAGCCCCTCGCACCGGACGACGCGGCCTCGGCCGTCGCCCGCATCGGCACCACCCAGGACAGTGCCCGTACCGCCCAGGAGCTGCTGGAGGTCGCCGTCCCGCGGCTCGCCGACTTCGCGTTCGTCGACCTTTTGGACCCCCTCCCCCGCGGCAACGGACCGTCCGCCCCCGCCGCGGCGACGCCGGTCACCGTGCGCCGGACCGCCGCCCGCTCGGTCCTGCGCGGGCAACCGGAGTCCCGGGTGTCGGTCGGCGAGCGGACCACGCATCCGCCGTTCTCCCCACCCGCGGACTGTCTGGCCGCGGGTCGCGGAGCGGTGTACGGGACGGCGGACCCGGGCGTCGCCCGCGGGGCGGTCCACGACCCGGGAGCCGCCTGGATCGCCGATTACGGCGCCCACTCGATGATGGTGGTGCCGCTGCGGGCGCAGGGCACCACCCTCGGGGTGGCCCTCTTCGGTCGCCACCAGCGCTCGGAGCCCTTCCTGCCGAAGGACCTCTGGCTGGCCGAGGAGCTGACGAACAAGGCCGCGAGCAGCATCCGCAACGCGCCCCGGCACCCCCGGGAGCACACCTCCACGATGATGCTCCAGCGCAGCATGCTCCCGCGTTCGCTGCCCGCCCACTCCGCGCTGGAGACCGCCTCGCGCTATCTGCCCGCCGGTGGCGAGGCCGGTCTGGGCGGCGACTGGTTCGACGTGATCCCGCTCTCCGGGGCGCGGGTGGCCCTGGTCGTGGGCGACGTGGTCGGCCACGGCATCCGCGCCTCCGCCACCATGGGCCGACTGCGCACCGCCGTACGCACCCTGGCCGACGTCGACCTGCCGCCCGACGAGCTGCTCACCCATCTCGACGACCTCGTCATCCACCTGTCCGCCGACGAGGCCGACCGGGACGGCGAGGAGACCGCCGGAGGGATCGGCACCACCTGTCTGTACGTGGTCTACGACCCGATCACCCGCCGCTGCACGGCCGCGCGGGCGGGCCACCCGCCACCCGTGGTGATCTCCCCGGAGGGCTCCGCGTACCTCCTCGACGTCCCGGCCGGGCCGCCGCTGGGTCTGGGGGGCCTGCCCTTCGAGACCATCGAGGTGGAGCTGCCGGAGTGGAGCATCCTGGCCCTGTACACCGACGGCCTGCTCCAGGCCCGTGACCACGACATCGACGAGGCGCTGGACAGCATGTTCACGGCCCTCGTCCGGCCGGCCGCCACCCTGGACGCGGTGTGCGACAGGGTCCTGACCACCTTGTTGACCCATCCTCCGGACGACGACGTCGCCCTCCTCGTCGCCCGGACCAGGGCGCTGCACGCCGACAAGGTGGTCGTCTGGGACGTCCCGCCGGACCCGTCCATCGTCGGCCAGGCCCGGCGGGACGCCACGGACCAGTTGACGGCCTGGGGCCTCGACGACGCCGCCTTCGTCACCGAGCTGGTGGTCAGCGAGCTGGTGACCAATGCCATCCGCTACGGCGAGCCGCCCATCCAGCTGCGCCTGATCCACGAGGACACGTCCCTGATCTGCGAGGTCTCGGACGCGAGCGGTACGGCCCCGCACATGCGGCGCGCCCGGATCTTCGACGAGGGCGGACGCGGCCTCCTGCTGGTGGCCCAGCTGGCCCAGCGCTGGGGCACCCGACACACCCCCCTCGGCAAGACCATCTGGGCCGAGCAGTCCCTCATCGGGTGAGGCGGGGCCGTTCAAGCGGCCCGGCCCTTACCGCGATGGTTCCCGCGCTATGCGTGTCGGCGTTGCCTGTGACACGCCTGTGACAGTCGACGGACACCTCCATGAAGTCCCACCGACAAGCTCTTTAACAGGGACATACATCCGCAAACACGGATGAGTCCCCTGCTTCCGAGGGTGTGAGCAGCGATGACCGAGCCGATGTGTCGGAGGAAGTCCCATGAGCCTCACACTCTCCATGCCGCACGCCGAAGCCACCGCCACCACCGCCACCGTTCTCGCTCCCCGTGAGCAGGAGGCGCTGCGCCACATCGCCGCCGGGTGCACCTACGTGCAGACGGCCCGCTCCATGGGACTCTCCCGGCACACGGTCGACGCCTACCTGCGCCGCATCCGCACCAAGCTGGGCATCAACACCACGGCGGAAATGGTCCGGCTCGCCGTCTCCCTGGGCCTGTGACCGGCCGCACCCCCTGATCCCCCACGACCTACGCGCTCCACCACCCGCGGGACGGGCCGACGAAGACCGGCAGCGCCCAACCGGGAGGCTCCGGTGGCGACACGCGGTCGCCGGACCAGCCGACAGACCGGGCATCCGACAGGGATGCCCGGTCGACGTGCGTCGCGGCGCCGTTCCCTCCGTTCGTGGCGGCGGCCGCGCGCAGCGCCGCCACGAATTCCAGGCAGGAGCCGTACCGGTCCTCCGGGACCTTGGCCAGGGCCTTCGCCAGGACCTCGGCGGCGGCCGGGGCGATGTCCGGCCGCTTCTCCGTCAAGGGGGGCGGCTGGTCGTACTGGTGCGCCCACAGCAGCGCCGGGGCGTCGTCGCGCACGAAGGGCGGGCCACCGACGAGGCACTCGTACACGACGCACCCGAGGCTGTACTGGTCGCACCGGCCGTCCACCGGGCGGCCGGCGATCTGCTCCGGCGCCATGTAGTCGAGCGTGCCCACGAACTCACCGGCGGTGGTGAAGCCGCTGAGCGCCAGTGCCTTCTTCGTCAGGCCGAAGTCCGTGAGGTAGACGTGTTCGGGGTGGTCGCTGTCGGTGCCGGCGGCGACCAGGATGTTGGCGGGCTTGACGTCCCGGTGCACCAGTTCGTGCTCATGCGCCGCGTCGAGGGCGGAGGCCACCTGGGCGGCGATGCGCACGGCGGTCGTCAGGGGCAGCGGGCCCTCGCGGTCCAGCAGGACCCTCAGGTCCGGACCCACGACGTACCGCATCGCGATGTACAGCACGCCGTCCGTGTCACCGGCTTCGAAGATCGGCACGATGTGGGGGTGGTCGATCCGCGCGGCCACCCGGGACTCGTGGGTGAAGCGGCGGCGGAAGACCTCGTCGCGCACGCGCTCCGGGGCGATCAGCTTCAGCGCGACCATCCGGTCCAGGCGCAGGTCCTTGGCGCAGTAGACGACGGCCATGCCGCCGCGGCCGATCAGCCGCTCGATCCGGTAGCCGGCGATCTCCTGCCCGATCAGGCCGGAGGGCCGGCCCGTGTAGAAGATGCGATGCGATGCCGTGCCCATCAGGCGCCTCCCGCTCCCGGCCGACCGACTCGGCTGCGGAGTCGACGCGCGGGCCCTTCTTCCGAACACGAAAAGTCTAGTGCGAACGATCACGAGGCGCGTCCGGTGATCACCGGACGCGCCTCGTGCCCCACATCCCCCGGGCGGTCAGCCCTCACCGCCGTCGCCGCCGCGGCCGCCCTGGCCGCTGCTCTCGCAGCCGGCGCCGACGCAGATGCCGCCGTTGCCGCCCTTGCCACCGCTGCCGCCGTCGCCGCCGCCGGCCGGCGCGGCCCCACCGTTGCCGCCGTTGCCACCGTTGACGCTGCCGCTGCACTGCCCGACGCAGACCCCGCCGTTGCCGCCCTGGCTGCCGTTGCCGCCGGTCCCGCCCTGGGCGCCGTTGCCGCCGTTGGCGCTGCCGTTGCAGAGCCCGACGCAGACCCCGCCGCCGCCTCCCTGGCTGCCGTTGACCGTTCCGTTGCAGTTGCCCGCGCACACCTTGTCGCCGACGCGGACGCTGCCGTTGCCCACCTGGACCTTGCCGCCGATCCGGCTGCCGAGGCCCGAGCCGTTGCCGCCGCCCCCGGGAGAGGGGACGTGGCGGTGGCCGGTGGCGGAGGCCGCCTGGACGGTCAGTGCGGGAGCCGCGCTGGCGGCGGTGGCCGCGGGCACCATCGCGCCGACGCCGATCACCGTGGTCGAGATGACGAAACCGAGACTGAACTTCCAAGATCGTGCACGCATGAGATTCTCCCTAGCCGAGAAATGGTGGGGCCGGCCACCGACCGTTCGGGCCCGCGTCGTCCGCTGCCCCGCTCGTCGGCCCGCCGGCCTCGTTCCATGAACCTTTTTTCGCCCTCGCTCCCCTGGTCCTACGGGGCGGCGGGGAAGGTTCCTGTCGTCAGGGCGAACCAGTCGCCTTCGAGGTAGTTCTTCTTCCAGGTGTCCAGCTGCTCGGTCGTGATCTCGTACTTCTTGGCGATCTTCTCCTTCGTGGCGTCGGTGTCGTCGGCCAGCAGGGTCACGACGATGCGCACCCGGTCCACCACCGTCAGCTCCGCCTTCGGCTTGTCGGGCAGGTCCTCGAACCGGAAGCAACCGGTCGTGCCGGGCTTGCCCGGCTGACCCGGCTGTCCGGGCTGACCGCCCTGGCCACCCTGACCGCCCGCGCCCCCTTCGCCGCCCTCGCCGCCCGCGGCGCCCGTGCAGTGGGCGGACTGTCCGGCCGGTACCGAGGAGACGACACCCGCGGGAGCGTGGGACTGCGCTGCTTGCGCGGCGCACGCCGTGCCGGTGACGAAGGCCAGGGAGGCCGCCGCCAGGACCAGCGGACGCTGCCAGGAGCTCGTGAACATGGGGTTCTCCACTTCGGTGAGTTTCGGTGAGGTGAGATGAGGTGAGATGAGGTACCGCGGGATTCGGAACGATTGATCGGGGGGGCGGGGGCCCTGCGGCCCCCACCCCGTCGGATCACCGGATCAGGTGGGCCGGTCAGAAGATGCTGGAGCCTCCGGCGCCACCACCGCCGCCGACGCCACCGAAGATCCCGCCGTGGCCGCCCTTGCCGCCCTTGCCGCCGTTGCCGCCCTGGAAGACGCCGTTGCCGCCGTGGCCGCCCTTGCCGCCGTTGCCGCCCTGGAGGACGCCGTCGCCGCCACCGCCACCGTTGCCGGCGCTGCCGCCGAACAGACCGCCGCCGCCGTCGCCACCCTTGCCGCCGTTGCCGCCGATGACGCCGTCGCCGCCGCCACCACCGCCACCGCCGCCGCCGCCGGAGAGGACACCGGTTCCGCCCTTGCCGCCGTTGCCGCCGGCGCCGCCGACGCCGGTGACGCTGCCGCCACCGGACCCGCCGGAGCCGCCGCCCCCGCCGATCAGGCCGCCTCCGCCTTCACCGCCGTCACCTCCGGCGCCTCCGGCTGCCGGAAGGGCGGTGGCCACGTGGGCGGGCATGGGGGCCGCCGACGCCATCGAGGCCGGAATGAGGACTCCTCCCGAGATCATGGCCGCCGAGGCGAACAGCGTCGCCAGTCGGAATCCACGGCGGTTGGTACGGACAACGTTGTTGGTGCGCGTCTTACGGTTCATGACCTTCTCCTCAGAACATCGGGGTTTCTGGTGTCCCGGGATCCGGGACCCTGCGGTCCGTTCGCCTTGTTCGCTTTCCGGCGAGGCCCGCATCACCAGTAGGCCCCAGCGCCGCACGGGGGTCACGTTCCGGACATTCGGGACTTGACGGACCTCTCACCTGCGGGTAAAAGGCCCGTCCGGGCATGCGGAGGCCCCCGCGCCACGGCGTTCCGCGGCGCGGGGGCCAGGGGTCCGGTGCCTACTGCCCCGAGCGGTAGCGGTCCCTCAGCTCGCGCTTGAGGATCTTGCCGCTGGCGTTGCGGGGCAGGGCGTCCACGAAGAGGATCCGCTTCGGCGCCTTGAAGTGGGCGAGCTTCTCCCGGGCGTACGCCATCAGCTCCTCCTCGGTCACCGCCCCGCGCGGCACCACCACGGCCGTGACCGCCTCGATCCAGCGGTCGTCGGGCAGCCCGACCACCGCCGCCTCCGCCACCCCCGGATGGGTGTAGAGCGCGTCCTCGACCTGGCGGGAGGCGACCAGGACCCCGCCGGAGTTGATGACGTCCTTCACCCGGTCGACCACCGTGAAGTAGCCCTCGGCGTCGCGCACCGCGAGGTCGCCCGAGCGGAACCAGCCGTCCCGGAAGGCTCGCGCCGTCGCCTCCGGGTCGTTCCAGTAGCCCAGGCACAGCTGCGGGGACCGGTAGACCACCTCGCCGGCGGTGCCGTCGGGCACCGGCGCACCGTCCTCGTCGACCACCTTCGCCTCGACGTGGCGCACCGGACGCCCACAGGAATCCATCCGACCCTCGTGTTCGGCGGGCCCCAGAACGGTCGCCAGCGGGCCGATCTCGCTCTGCCCGAAGCAGTTGTAGAACGCGAGGCCGGGCAGTCGCGCGAGCAGCCGTTCCAGGACGGGCACCGGCATGATCGAGGCGCCGTAGTACGCCTTGCGCAGCCCGCCCAGGTCACGGGTGGCGAACTGGGGGTGGTTGGCCAGGGCGATCCACACCGTGGGCGGGGCGAAGAGGCTGTCCGCCCCGCCCGCCTCCACCCGGTCGAAGATCTCTTCCGCGACCGGAGCGTCGAGCACCGTGTTCTCGGCCCCGACCGCCAGGTAGGGCAGCAGGAAGACGTGCATCTGCGCCGAGTGGTAGAGCGGCAGCGAGTGCAGCGGCCGGTCGTCCGCGCTCAGGTCCAGCGCCTCGATCGCGCTCTCGTACTCGTGGCACAGCGCCGCGTGGGTCATCATCGCGCCCTTCGGCAGCGCGGTGGTGCCGGAGGTGTACAGCAGCTGGACCACGTCCCGCGGATCACCGCCGCCCTCGTACGGGGCCTGCCCGGCCAGCGCCGCCAGGAAGGACCCGGGGGCGTCGCGCAGCGCCCGGACCGGACGCCCGTCCGCGACCCGCGGGGCGAGGTCCGGGTCGGCCAGCACCAGCGCGGTCGCGGAGTCGTCCAGGATGTGCGCGAGGTCCTCGCCGGTGAGGTTCTGGTTGACCGGGACGTGCACCAGCCCGGCCCGGGCGCAGCCGAGGAAGGCGATCAGGTAGGCGTCGCAGTTGTGGGCGAAGGTGGCCACCCGGTCGCCGCGCCGCAGGCCGTACACGTCGGTCAGCACGGCGGCCGCGGCGGAGACCGCCCGGTCGAGCTCCCGGTAGGTCCACTCCCGCGTCCGGTAGCGGACCGCGACCCGCTCGGGCAGGCGCCGCGCGGTGTCGCGCAGGAGCCCGTCGACGGTGTTGTGCCGCACCTGCGTCATGAAGCCATCCTCATCTCATCCTGGAACAGGGATTGTTGACAGATCATCAGCTTGCCTGCATGAGTGTGGGGGCACGGCAAGCGCACCACCCGTTCCACGCGTAACCGCAGTCATTCGAAGGCTACTTGGGAGGCACGTTGCGTTTCCGCACCCGCCCCGCACTTCGCCGGATCGCCCTCACCGGCGCCGCGCTGCTCGCGACGGCCGCCGCGGTCCCTCCGGCCGCCGCCTCGGCCGCCGCCGACGCGGGGGCCGCCCGGGCCTCGTCCGGGGGCGGCCTGTCCGCCCTCGTCCGCTACACGGAGAACGGCGTCCCGCACATCCTCGCCAAGGACTACGCCGACCTCGGCTTCGGCACCGGCTGGGCGCAGGCCGCGGACCAGGTCTGCGTCCTGGCGGACGGCTTCCTGACGGTGTCCGGCGAGCGTTCGCGCTGGTTCGGGCCCGACGCGGCCCCCGACGGCTCCCTCTCCTCCGCCGTCGGGAACCTCTCCAGCGACCTGTACTTCAAGGGCGTCCGGCAGACGGGCACGGTCGAGAAGCTGCTGGCCACGCCCGCGCCCGCCGGTCCCGGGAAGGACGTCAAGGAGCTGATGCGCGGCTGGGCCGCCGGGTACAACGCCTGGCTGGCGCAGAACAAGATCACGGATCCGGCCTGCAAGGGGGCCGCCTGGGTGCGACCCGTGACGGCCGTCGACGTGGCGGCCCGCGGGTACGCCGTCGCGGTGCTCGGCGGCCAGGGGCGCGGGATCGACGGGATCACCGCGGCGCAGCCGCCCGCCGCCGCTCCGGGCGCGGGGGCCCGTACGGGCGCGCCGGCGCCCGGGGGCGGGCTCGACCCGGCGGCCGCGGCGGAGGCGGCCCGGCAGTTCTTCGACACCTCGCGCTACGACATGGGCTCCAACGCGGTGGCCTTCGCCGGGTCGGCCACGGCGAGCGGCGGCGGCCTGCTGCTCGGCAACCCGCACTACCCGTGGCAGGGCGGCCGCCGGTTCTGGCAGTCGCAGCAGACCATCCCCGGCGAGTTGAACGTCTCCGGCGGTTCCCTGCTCGGCACCGTCGTCGTCAACATCGGCTTCAACGACAAGGTCGCCTGGAGCCACACCGTGGCGACCGGCACCCCGGTCAACCTGCACCAGCTCGCGCTGGACCCGGCGGACCCGACCGCCTACCTGGTCGACGGCGTGTCCGAGAAGATGGTGCCGCGCACCGTCAGCGTCCCGGTCAAGGGCGGCGCACCGGTCGCCCGCACCCAGTGGTGGACCCGCTTCGGCCCCGTCGTCACCTCCCTCGGCGCGGGCCTGCCGCTGCCCTGGTCCGCGACCACCGCCTATGCGCTGGGCGACCCGAACGCGGTGAACCTGCGGGCCTTCGACACCGCGCTCGCGATGGGCAAGGCCCGCTCGGTGGCCGGGATCCAGGACGCGCAGCGGCGCACGCAGGGGTTGCCCTGGGTCAACACGCTGGCCGCCGACGCGGCGGGGGCGACCCTCTTCACCCAGTCCCAGATCGTGCCCCGGATCACGGACGAGCTGGCGGCCCGCTGCTCCACCCCGCTGGGCCGGGCGACCTACCCCTCGGCCGGTCTCGCGGTGCTGGACGGCTCGCGCGGCGACTGCGCGCTGGGCTCGGATCCGGACGCCGTGCAGCCGGGGGTGTTCGGTCCGGCGAAGGCGCCGACCCTGCGGGACGCGGTGTACGCCGAGAACTCCAACGACAGCGCCTGGCTGGCGAACGCGGAGCATCCGCTCACCGGCTACGAGCGGGTGTGGGGCAACACGGGGACGGCCCGGTCGCTGCGCACGCGCGGCGCGCTGGAGGACGTGTCGGCGATGGCGGCCAAGGGCGGTCTGACGGTGGCGGACCTCCAGGCCCAGCAGTTCGCGAACCGGGTTCCGGCCGGTGACCTGGCGGCCGCCGACGCGGCGCAGGCGTGTGCGGCCCTGCCGGGCGGTACGGCGACCGCGAGCGACGGCTCGGCGGTGGACGTCTCGGCGGCCTGCCCGGTGCTGGCGCGCTGGGACCGTACGGCCGATACGGCCAGCCGGGGCGCGCTGCTCTTCGACCGGTTCTGGCGGCGGCTGACGGCGACGACGACGACGAAGGACCTGTGGCAGGTGCCGTTCTCGGCGGCCGATCCGGTCCGCACGCCCCGCACCCTGAACCGGTCGGCGCCCGGCATCGGGCGGGCCCTGGCGGACACGGTCGCGGAGCTGAGGGCGGCGGGCATCGCCCTGGACGCGCCGCTCGGCGAGCACCAGTTCGTGGTGCGCGGCGGTCAGCGGATCCCGGTCGGCGGCGGCACCGAGGCGCTCGGGGTGTGGGACAAGGTGGAGGCGGTGTGGAACGCGGCCGGTGGCGGCTACACGGAGGTGGTGCACGGTTCGAGCCACATCCAGGCGGTCGGCTGGGACGGGAGCCGCTGCCCGGTGGCCCGCACGCTGCTGTCGTACAGCCAGTCCTCGAACCCGAACTCGCCGTACTACGCCGACCAGACCCGGCTGTTCTCCGGTGAGCGCTGGGTGACCTCGCGGTACTGCGAGAAGGACATCCTCACCTCGCCCGCGCTGCGCGTGGTCTGGGCGCGCGAGCGGCGCTGAGGGTCCGGTGGGGGGGGGGGGGGGGGGGGGGGGGGGGGGGGGGGGGAAGGAAGAGAAGGGGGGGGGGGGGGGGGGAGCAGGCCCGGCCGCAAAACGGGTCGAAAAAGACAGGGAAGGAAAGGAAAAAAAAAAATCCTCAACCCCCCCCCCCC